>WRCT01000012.1 GCA_009783775.1 Clostridiales bacterium
CCATCATCAGCCAAGGTAAGGTAGAAGAGATTCTTTCCAACAAGTCCGGCGACCGCCGCGTTGCGCTCGAAGAGGCGGCGGGCGTTATGCGCTATCGCCAACGCAAAGAGGAGGCGGCGCGCAAGCTCGATCACACGGAAAAAAACATGGAGCGTATTGCCGATATCCTGCACGAGCTGGAGGACAGATTGGAACCGCTGTCCGAGCAGAGCGAGAAGGCGCGCGCCTACTTTGGCCTGCGCGAAGAGCTGCGCGACCTGGACGTCAATATTTTCCTGTACCAATTTGAACGGCAGAAGGAACGTTTGGCAACGCTCAAGACCGCTATCACCGAGGCGGAGGGGGCCTTGTCCGTCAACGAGGCGGCAGACGGCAATCTTCTGAGCGCCTGTCACGAGCTGGAGGAAACGCTGCGGAATCTGGACGCCTCGTTATCTGCGCAGCAGAACGCGCTCATGCGCCTGCTGGCGGGCGTGGAATCACACGTTGGTGAGAGCAATGTTTTGCTGGAGCGACGGACGCACGCCCAGACCGAGATTCTGCGTATTGCCGAGGAGAGCCGACAGACGGAGGAACAGATCTCCCGGCTGGCCGAGCAGGCTGCAACCCTTTCCCAAACCACAGAAAAGACCGGCGCGCAAGCCATACTTGACAAACAGCTTGCGGATACACAGCAGCAACTGGCCGTTATGGACACGCGTGTGCAAACCGACGAGGCTACCATCGAGACCATGAAAAACAGCATTATGGAGGCGATGAACCGGCTTTCCGACGCCAGGAGCAGCCTGTCCCGCTTTGAGGCCATGATCGCCGCGCTGGCGGACAGGCAAGCTACCCTTTCCAACGACAAAGAAAAAGTGGAACATGAGCGCAAGCTATTAGGACAAGAGTCGCAGGAGATGAGCGAGGCGCTGTCAGCCCTCCAAAACGAACGCGCGGAGACTGAACGCAATAATATCGAGGCACGAATCCGGCAGAGCGAATGCGAGACCGCATTTCAAGCAAATCAAGGCGAATTGCAGGCGTCGCAGCAGGCCTTGGGCGCGCTGGAATCGCGGCTCCATGTCCTGCGGGAGATGATAAAATCCCGCGAGGGTTATCAAAACAGTGTGCGTTTTTTAATGCGTGACGTTGAGCAGACCCCCACGCTGAACAAGAAAATGCACGGGCTGGTGACCGAGTTGCTGCGTGTGCCAAAAGAGTATGAGGCTGCCGTCTCCACGGCGCTGGGCGGCGCCATGCAGAATATCGTAACCCCCACGGCTGAGGACGCGAAGGATTTGATCGAACACCTGCGCCGCAATGACTATGGCCGCGTGACCTTCCTGCCGCTCTCGCTGATCACGCCCCACACGCTGTCCGAAAAGGACCGCGCCCTGCTCAAAGAGAACGGTTGCCTGGGTCTGGCCAGCGAGCTGATCGGCGTGAAGGACGGCCTGCAAAAGGTCTGTGACTACCTGCTGGGCAGGACGGTTATCGTGCGCGATCTGGACGCGGGTATCGCACTGAAGAAAAAATCACAGAACAGTTTTCATATCGCCACACTCCAGGGCGATTATATCAGCACGGGCGGCACGATGACGGGCGGCAGCGCGGGCAAGCGCAGCTTGAGCCTTTTAGGCCGCGAGCGCGAGGTGCAGGAACTGGAAAAGTCCTGCAAAGAAAAACAAGCCGCCTGTGCCAAGCTGGAGAAACAGACGGAGGAAATCAAGCAGAATCTTCTGCTTTGCGGCGTGCAGGTTGACGCGTTCGCGCAGGCCTTGCTTGACCTTGATATCGGGCTGGCCAAGCAGCAGGAGAAAGCAGAGCTGCTCTCCCGTGATACCGGAGCCAATGCGCGCAGGCTTGAGGAAATAGCGCAAACCGAGCAGGATATCGCGGAGAGCATGGCAGAGCTGCAAGTGAGCATGAGCCGCTCACAGGAAAGTCAAACCGAGCTGGAGCAGAGCAATGTGGCCTCGCGCGAAGATGTGATTGCCGCGCAAAAACAACTGACCACGCTCAAACAAGAGCGCGAAGTCCTTGCCGCGACGCTGACCGAACAAAAGGTAGCACGCATGGCCCTGCAAAAGGAAGAAGACGCGCGGCAAAACGAGCTGGCGCGCCTAACGCGTGAACGCGGGAAGCTGGAAAGCCAAATGCAGAATTTGCTCGCGCAGCGCGATTTGCTCCACGCGCAATCGGCGGATATCGACGCGCAGCTTGCGGCGCGGGAACAGGATCTTTCCGGCGAACAAGCCGAAGTTCAGGCCGCCCGCCGGGAGCAGGAGCGCCTGGAAGAGGAACGCCGCCGCGTGTCGGCCATGCTTGCGCAGCACCGCGAGGAGCGGGACGGGTTGCGTGGCACCTACCGCGACATGGGCGAGCGCAAGCACAAGAACGAGCTGGCGGTGAGCCGGATCGAAATGGAGTTGAACGCCACGCAGGATCGGATCTGGCAGGAATACGAGCTGACTTATGAGAACGCCCGCGCCCTGCGCCGCGAGATCCCCATCGGCGCGACCAACGCGCGTATCACCGAACTGCGGGCTGAGATTCGGGAGCTGGGCGAAATCAACCCCACCGCCATCGAGGACTATGTGGCCGTGTCCGCGCGGCACGAGGGGCTCAAGCGGCAGTTTGACGATCTGACGCAGGCCAAAGAGGACCTGGGCACGCTGATCGGCCAGCTCACGCGCACGATGGAGGAAATGTTCCGCGAAGAGTTTACCAAAGTCCAGGCCAACTTCACAGAGGTCTTTGCCAAACTCTTCGGCGGCGGACAGGCCGAGCTGCGTCTGGCCGATCCAAAAGATGTTTTGAACTGTGATATAGACATCATCGCGCAGCCGCCGGGCAAAAAATTGCAGCTGCTCTCCCTGCTTTCGGGCGGCGAGCGGGCCTTGACCGCCATCGCCCTGCTCTTTGCCATGCTGCAGGTCAAGGCGCCGGCCTTCTGTGTGCTGGATGAGATTGAAACTTCCCTCGACGAGATCAATGTCAGCCGCTTTGCGCGTTTCCTACAGGACTACTCGCAAAACACGCAGTTCATTCTCATCACACACCGCAAGGGCAGCATGGAACTCTGCGACACGCTCTACGGCGTGGCAATGGAGGAAAAAGGCGTCAGCACGATTGTCTCCGCCAAATTCGGAGAGGCGGGTTGATATAATGAAACTTGACATGGATAAGTATCAGGACTTCACTGGCTCGATTATCAAAAAGAGAGCCGTGTTTTTTCAACCAAACCTTTGCTATCTTTATTTGCGGAATGACGAAAAGCAGATCAAGGTGATAATTGGCAAGTCAGCTGGTGAGCAACTCCCAATAGGCCGGAAGCTGATTGTAGGACATATTGAGAAAAAGCTCATTAACATACGTCCTTTTTCGATGGTTAGGGAAAGCTATCCATGTAACCTGTACGGCAGGACTATCCAAGCAGATGAGTGTTCAGTCGTGCAGGAAATAATCAGAAAACCAGAGGAGGCTGCTGAACTTCCATTCGATATTGAAGAGGCTCTTTCCCTCTGCCCCCAATGCATTTACAATCTACACCGATAAAAGGAACCACCATGGAAAAACAAACCTTCTTTCAAAAATTACGCAAAGGCATGGGCAAGACGCGAGACAACTGGTTTTCGGGCCTGTTTACAAGCGAGCGCTTAAATGACGAGTTTTATGAGGAGCTGGAAGAGGCGCTGATTCTGGCCGACGCGGGCATGGAAACCGCCTGCCGCTTGACCGAGCGGCTGCGCGCCGCAGTGAAGGCCAATAAGCTGGAGACACGAGAGCAAGCGCGCGAACAATTGACGCGTCTTATCGCGGAGACCGTTACGCCAAAAACCGATTTTTCCGCCGACGGCGGCCCCTGCGCTCTGCTCATTGTGGGCGTGAACGGCGTGGGCAAGACCACCTCGATCGGCAAGATCGCCAACGCCTACCGACTGGCTGAACGCAAGGTAGTTCTGGCCGCGGCGGACACCTTCCGCGCGGCGGCGGCCGAGCAACTTGGGCAGTTGGCCGAGCGCGCGCAGGTGCCCATGATCCGCCACAGCGAGGGCTCCGACCCCGCCGCCGTGGTCTTTGACGCCATCGCATCCTATAAGGCCAAGGGCTGCGATTTGCTGATCGCCGATACGGCGGGCCGCCTGCACAATAAAAAGAATCTGATGAACGAACTGGCCAAGATCCGACGCGTGATCACGCGTGAGCTGCCCGACGTCCCCTGCGAAACCCTGCTTGTGCTGGACGCGACCACGGGCCAAAACGCCACCGCGCAGGTCAAGGCCTTTGCCGAGGCGGCGGAACTCACCGGCCTCATTTTAACCAAACTGGATGGCACGGCCAAGGGCGGCATTGTCATTCATATTGCGGACTCGCTCGGCGTACCCGTCCGTTTTGTCGGGGTAGGGGAGGGGATCGACGATCTCCAGGCCTTTGATCCAGAGGCGTTCGCCGGAGCGATTCTATAATTTTCTCTTGACAATAAGGAATAATGGGGTATAATACTCAAGGTGTAAAGGTTTTTCACTTTACACCTTTTGGATTTATGGACAAGATTTTTCAACTGGCCCGGCTATGCGATTGTTACGGTGCGCTGCTGACAGCACACCAACGGCAGATCGTGGCGCAATATGTCGACGAGAATTGCTCGCTGGCCGAGATCGCCGAACGGGAGGGCATTTCGCGGCAGGGGGTGCGTGACACCCTGCGCCGCGCCGAAAAGCAACTTGAGGCCTATGAGCAGGCATTGGGATTAGCAGACAAAATCCAACGCCACCGACGGCAGATAGAAAAGCTGACGAAACAAAACCCTAATTTGGCGACGGAAATAGAATCCCTCCAAGAAATTTGGAACGACTTGTAACCTGCAACTTGTAACCGGAGAACCAATATGGCATTTGAGGGCATATCCTCCAAACTGCAAAGCGTATTCAAGAAACTCACGGGTCGTGGCCGTCTCAGTGAAAAGGACGTAAAGGAGGCCATGCGCGAGGTGAAGCTCGCCCTGTTGGAGGCCGACGTCAACTTTCTGGTCGTCAAGGACTTTATCGCCAAGGTGACGACGCGCGCTGTGGGCAGTGATGTATTGGAGAGCTTAACGCCCGGCCAGCAGATCATCAAGATCGTCAACGAGGAACTGACCGCGCTGATGGGCGGCGCCCAGGCCAAGCTGGAGTTTGGCAACACCAAGCCCGCGATCATTCTGATGGCGGGACTCCAGGGCGCGGGCAAAACGACCATGTGCGGCAAGCTGGCGATGTATCTCAAAAAGCATTACGGCAAGTCACCGCTGCTGGTCGCCTGCGACATCTACCGCCCCGCCGCCATTGAGCAGCTGCAGATCGTCGGCGGCAAGGCCGAAGTGCCCGTATATGAGGCGGGCAAGCAGGATCCTGTCAAGACCGCGAAGGCCGCGATCGACCACGCGCGCCGTCACTTTTTTGATGTGGTGATCATCGACACTGCGGGCCGTCTGCATATCGACGCGGAGATGATGAGCGAGCTCTCCCGAATCAGCAAAGCGGTCAATCCTGCGGAGATCCTTTTGGTTGTGGATGCCATGACCGGCCAGGACGCGGTGAACGTGGCCAAGACCTTCCACGAGACCGTGCCGCTCACCGGCGTGATTTTGACCAAGCTGGACGGCGACACACGCGGCGGCGCGGCGCTGTCCGTGCGCGCGGTGACGGGCAAGCCGATCAAGTTCTCCGGTATCGGCGAAAAGCTGACCGATATCGAGCCCTTCCATCCGGACCGCATGGCCTCGCGCATTCTGGGCATGGGCGATATGCTGACCCTGATCGAAAAAGCGCAGCAGAGCTTTGACGAGGAAAAGGCCGCAGCGCTGGAAAAGAAAATGCGCACGGAGACCTTCACGCTTGAGGACTTTTTAGAACAAATGGAGCAAATGCAGGGCATGGGTTCCATGGACGAACTGATTGCCATGATCCCCGGCCTCGGCGGCAAGATGGGACCTGTGCAGGTGGACGAAAAGCAACTGGCGCGCACCAAGGCCATCATTCAGTCCATGACGCCGCGCGAGCGGCAAAAGCCGGAGATATTAAACGCCAGCCGCAGAAAACGTATCGCGCGCGGCAGCGGAACGACCGTGCAGGACGTGAACCGGCTGATGAACCAGTTTGAGGGGTCCCGCAAGATGATGAAACAATTCTCGGGGCGCGGCAAGCCGGGCAAGTTCGGGAGACAGAAATTTCCCTTTATGTAGTTGTCAAACGGGGCACCGTTTTTCATAGAAAACAATCAAAAGGAGATAACCAATGTTAAAGATCAGACTGCGCCGTATGGGCGCGAAAAAAGCACCCTTCTACCGCATCGTGGTGGCCGATTCCAGAGCCCCGCGTGACGGCGCCTTTGTGGAGGAACTGGGCTACTACAACCCGCTCAAAGATCCTGCCGAGCTAAAGGTAGACAGCGAAAAGGCGGCCGAGTGGATCCGCAAGGGCGCGCAGCCCACCGAGACCGTCCGCGCCCTGCTCAAAAAGGCAGTAGCAGACAACTAGGGTAAGACTATGGAAAAACTGGTAGAATTCATTGCCCAAAGCCTGGTCGAAAAGCCGGAGGCCGTGCGCGTTACGCGCAGGGACGAGAGCGACAGGATCATCATTGAGCTGGCCGTGGATCCGGACGACATTGGCAAGGTCATCGGCAGGCAGGGCCGTATCGCGAAGGCAATCCGCACTGTTGTTAAGGCGGCCTCGGTCAAGAGCGACAAAAAAGTCGTCGTCGATATCCTGTGACCTATCTGCGGGTAGGCGTCATCGCACGCCCGCACGGCGTACGCGGCGCGGTGAAGGTGACGCCCTTAACGGACGACGTCACACGCTTTACAGGGCTTTCACAGGCCTTTTTGGAGCGGCAGGGGGAAGAATACTCTCCTATGCCGCTATCCGTGCTTTCTGTGGGCCCTAAAGCCGTGCTGGTGTTGCTTGACGGCGTGGATACCGTGGAGCAAGCCGAGGCCCTGCGCGGGGCCTATCTTTGTGTACCGCGCGGTCAGGCAATTGCGCTGCCGCCCGATACCTACTTTGTGGCTGACTTGGTTGGCTGCAGCGTGAGTGACACCGACGGCGAAGAATACGGCAAGATTACCGACGTGCTGGAGACCGGCGCGAACGATGTATATGTGATTGCAAACGGCAAGCTCATGGTTCCCGCGCTGAAAAAGGCGCTGCACACCGTTGACGTAACGAACAAGCGCGTGATTCTGTATGCGGACGTGCTAAAGGAGGTGGGTCTCTTTGAAGATTGATATCCTCACGCTGTTCCCCGAAATGTTCACAGGCGTGCTTTCTGCGAGCATTCTGGGCCGCGCGGCGGCAGCGGATCTGCTCACCGTTGAGACGCACAACATTCGCGACTATTCCACGGACAAGCACAGAAAAGCGGATGACTATCCTTTCGGCGGCGGGGCGGGGCTTGTAATGATGGCACAGCCGATCTTCGACTGCATGGCGGCGATGACGGGGGAGGGGCCTGCTCATCGCGTTCTGCTCACCCCGCGCGGCGCACCGCTGTGTCCCGATATTGCCAAACGGCTGGCGAATGAGGAGCACCTTGTACTGCTTTGCGGACACTACGAAGGCGTGGATGAGCGGGTTATGACCATTATCGACGAGGAGGTCTCCATCGGCGACTATGTATTGACCGGCGGCGAACTGCCCGCCATGGTGCTGGTGGACTGTCTGGCGCGCTTTGTTCCCGGTGTGCTGGGCGGCGAGATGAGCACAGAGGAAGAGTCTTTTGTAAACGATTTGCTCGAGTACCCGCAGTATACACGGCCTGCGGACTTTCGCGGCTTGCAGGTACCGGAGATCCTGCTCAGCGGCCATCACGCAAATATCCAGGCCTGGCGGCGGTCGCAGGCAGAAGAAAAAACACGTCAAATACGTCCTGATTTATTGTACAAATAGAATAACAAATGATTCTCTTTAATACATTGTAATACCAATGGACAAGGAGGTCATTTTTTATGCCGCGTCACAATGGGCATGGCCGAGGCGAAAAGCCAACCTTTCGGTCGTCTGCCATAATCACTTTGCTGATTCTCTGCGGGCTTGCCCTGCTCTTTCTCTTCACCTCCGGCGCGGCCACCTGGGTCAGTGATCATATCCTGCTGCCCGTCGGCTCCTTTTTGGGCCTTACGGCGAGCCCTGACCCGCGAGATTTGCTTTCCGCGCAGGAGGACGGGGGAGAGCCAACCCCCGACGCGAGCGAAAGACTTATCCTGTTTCCTGAGCAGCTGCATTATTATCTGCAGATGGGCTATTACAGTGACCGAACTTCCGCCGACATTCAGGCCAAGTTCATTCAATCCATCGGCGGCGCGGGTTATGTGTATTACGACGGCGAGAAATATCGAGTCTTTGCCGCGTGTTATGCGGACCAGCGCAGCGCGGAAAAAGTGCAGGAACAGATCCGCGCGGACGGTTATGACAGCGCGACCTACATCTTGCAAACAGACGCGGTAAAGATTCGCTACGCCTATCCCGAGGACTATGACACAGAGTGGAATTTGTCCAACCTGGTCTGTGAGCTCCCGGGCGAGGTGCTTGCCATCATTCTGGAGACCGACAGGCAGAATCTCGACCCCATACAGGCGAACGCGCAGCTCAATGAGCTGATTTTGAAGATTGACGCGCAAAGGACCGCCATTGCCGAATATCCGGAATTTGAATCGATCCATGAATACCTGGGCGCGTGCAAGACGTTTCTCTCGACATTTGAGCAATCCGGTGGTACACTGACAAAGGCGGAATACTCCGCGAACCTGAAACACGTACAGATCAGTATTTCCATATTATACCACGATACGGTGATGGATCTGTAATTGGAAAAATAATGAAACAAGTCGATATCTATACGGACGGCGCGTGCTCACGCAATCCAGGCCCGGGAGGCTGGGGTTGTGTGCTGCTGTACGGCGAACACGAGCGCGAGGCCAGCGGATTTGTCCCTGAGACGACGAATAACCGCATGGAGATGCAAGCCGCCATCGAAGCTTTGACCATGCTCAAGGAGCCGTGTCAGGTGCGGCTGCACAGTGACAGCGCGTATCTCTGCAACGGGTTCAACGAAGGTTGGGTCTACAACTGGCTGCGCAGCGGCTGGAAAACCAGCAATAAAAAAGATGTCGAAAACATTGACCTCTGGCAGCGTCTTTTAGAACTGACACGCAAACACAAGGTTCAATTTGTCAAGGTGCGCGGTCACGCGGACAATCTTTACAACAACCGCTGCGACGCTTTGGCTCGCGCCGCGATCACAGAGAATCGTCCGGGGAAATCAGAAACCATCTCAGAATAGTATCTTTTGTAAACAATCTTCTAACAACTATTCGTTAAACTTGTCTTTAACGAATAGTTGTGATATCGTAAATTCGGACCACAGGGGACGTCCCCCTGTTATTTTCGGGCCAATCGGGAGTGTTTATGGGAACTTATCACGCACAGCAAAAGAAGGATTATACGTTAAAGCTACGTAAGCTACTGAAAGAGCTTCCGTCTTTTTGCGGGTTCTACTTCCGCGCCAAGGAAACGCAAACCTCCGTTCTGACGCGCTATGGTTACGCAATTGATCTGCGTGGGTTCTTTGAGTTTTTAACCACCGAATCCCAATATCTTTCCGGCAAGGATATCCTCTCCCTCACCCTGGAGGACTTAAATCATGTAACGACATTGGACATCGAACTCTATCTGGAAAAAATGTCCATTTATGCGAAAGGTGACAAAGAATGGATAAATAGCGCGTCCGCACTGGCGCGCAAACTCTCGGCCGTGCGTTCCCTGTTCAAATATTTATTCAAACAGGAAATGCTGCGTGCCAACGTAGCAGCGCTCGTAGACATTCCCAAGCTGCGTGAGCGGGCCATTATCCGACTGGAGGCCAATGAGGTAGCGGACCTGCTGGACACCACCGAAAGCGGCAGCGGCCTGACCAAGGCGCAACTGCGTTACCATGAGGTCACCCGCAAACGCGATACCGCCATTCTGACCCTCTTCTTGGGCACGGGCATTCGTATCAGCGAGCTGGTCGGCATCGACACCAATGACATTGATTTTGAGGCCTATGCCTTTCGCGTGACGCGCAAGGGCGGCGATCAGGAGGTGCTGGCCTTCGGACAGGAGGTCGGCGCGGCGCTGCAAGCCTATGAGGCGGAACGCAAGCAGACTGTCGCAAAAGAGGGGCATGAGACCGCCTTCTTCCTATCCCTCCAGCGAAAGCGTATTACCGTGCGGGCCGTTGAAAATTTGGTCAAGAAATATGCGACCCTGGCCGCCCCGCTCAAGAAAATTACGCCGCATAAACTGCGCAGCACCTACGGCACTATGCTTTACCAGGAGAGCAACGACATTTACCTCGTGGCGGATGTATTGGGGCACAAGGACGTCAACACCACGCGTAAGCACTATGCCGCCCTCTCCGAGGAAAAACGACGCACGGCCGCAAAAATGGTCAAATTGCGGGACGATCCCTCATAATATCCTTATATTCCCAGTAAGAAAACGAACAAATGTTTGAATTTTTCCACGCTGTATGATATACTGGTTGCAGAGTATGATTATGGGACGGGCAATAACATGAAAAAGTTAAATTCTCGGGAGCAGATTATTCGTTATCTGGCGTCATACCACCGCGAAAACGGCTACCCGCCAACCGTGCGCGAGATCTGCACAGCAGTGGGACTCAACTCCCCTGCCACCGTGCACGCCCACTTGCGCAGGCTGGAAATGGACGGTGTGCTCAAAAAGGATCCGAACAAGCAGCGCACCTATATTCTGAATGCGCGTTACGCAGGTGTCGGGCGCGACGTGCCGCTGCTGGGCAAGGTGGCGGCGGGCCAGCCCATTTTGGCGTACGAGAACCAAGAGGACGCCTTCCCCCTCCCCCCCATCTTCTCGGCAGGCGGCGACAGCGAGGGCGTGTTTATGCTGACCATACAGGGCGACAGCATGACCGGCGCGGGCATCTACGCGCACGACGTCGTGGCGGTGCAGCCCATGCACGAGATACACAACGGCGATATTGTCATCGCGCGCGTGCAAGAAGACGGCTTTACGGTCAAACGCTATTTCAAAAAGGGAAATACCGTCACACTGCAAGCGGAAAACCCCGACTACGCTCCCATAAACGTAGATGTACGGGAAGTTGAAGTTATGGGTAAGGTGATTGGCTTGATGAGAGCTTACTGAAACGCCGGACTATACCTATTTAAGCGCCTCGAGCGCTTTTTTTGCGGCCAATCTGCCATGCGCATAGGTGAGCGAACCCTGGAAGAAGGCCGTGTAGGGCGCGCGAATCGGCGCGTCGCAGCTGAGTTCCGTGGTCGCGCCCTGCACAAAGGCGCCCGCCGCCATGATAACCGGATCCGCGTAGCCCGGCATCTCCCACGGCTCCGGCACGACAAAACTGTCCACCGGCGCGGCGGCCTGTATCGCGGCGCAGAAGGCGACAAGCTGCTCCTTGGTATCAAAGGACAGGGATTGAATGATGTCTGCCCGTTTCTCCAACGCGCCTGGCGAGGGCTTGAGACCCATGTCCGCAAACACGGCGGCAAAAAGCATGGCGGTTTTCAGACACTGGCAGACCGTATGCGGCGCCATAAACAAACCTTGAAAATAAAGCCGATAGCCGGCGGCATAGGAGCCGATCTCCCGTCCGCAGCCTGGCACGGTTTGGTGCTGGGCCACCATCTCCACATATTGCGCCTTGCCCGCCACATAACCGCCCGTGGGCGCAAGTCCGCCGCCCGGGTTTTTGATCAACGAGCCCGCCATCAGGTCCGCGCCCACCGCGCAGGGCTCGTGCAGCTCGGTAAACTCGCCATAGCAGTTGTCCACAAAGATACAGATATCCGACCGCTGCGCTTTCACTTTTACAAAGCAAGCGCGCAGTTCCTCCACCGAAAGGGCCCTGCGCTGGGTATACCCGCGCGAGCGTTGTACATACACCATACGGACGGCAGGATCGGCTAGTTCTTCCGACAAAACATCGAAATCGCATGATGAAAATGTAATCCCATTCAGCTCCAGCTGGTTGAGAGCTGTCTCCAGCGTATCATAGGGCGGGCCGGTGAGTGAAAGGATCTTATCCCCGGGTCGCAGAACGGCAGCCAAGGCCAAATAGATAGCATGGGTCCCGTTGGCGATCTGCGGACGCACCAGCGCGTCCTCCGCCTCCAGCGCGGCGGCAAAGACCTTGTCCAAACAATCTCGCCCGATATCATCATAGCCATACCCCTCGGTGGGCGCAAAATGTCGGGCCGAGACACGATTCTCCGCAAAGGCGCGCAGCACACGCTCCTGCAGGGCATACTCCACCTGCTCCGCTGCCGCAAAAACTTCCTGTAACCCCTGTTCAGCCTGTCTGATTCGTTGCTCAGCGTTCATAATAAATCCTCTCCATCTCCCCCGCCACCTCATTCAAGTCAGTGTATTGCGAGAGATCAAACCAGCGCAGTTTCGGGTCACGCCGAAACCAGGTGAGCTGACGCTTGGCAAAGTTGCGCGTAGCCTGTTTGATCTCCGCCACAGCCTCGTCAATCGTGCAGTGCCCGTCCAAATGCCGGTTGAGCTGTTCGTAACCGATCGCGCGCATGGCGGGCAGCGCGGGAGAATATCCTTTCGCCCGAAGATCGCGCACCTCGTCCAAAAAGCCGCGCGCCATCATGGCGTCCACGCGTGCCTCTATGCGCGCGTAAAGCAACGGACGGGGCAAGAACAGCCCAAACTTGATGACCTGATAGGCTTGGTTCTCTCGCTGTGTTTCGATAAAAGAGCGCGACCAATCAGACAGCGTGCGTCCGGAGCATAAAAAAACCTCCAGCGCGCGGATGACGCGCTTTGCGTCGTTGGGGTGCAGACGTTCGGCAGATGCCGGATCGGCCTCTCGCAGCCGCTTAAAGACTGCGCCCGCATCCTTCTCATACTCTTTGGCCAGCCGCGCGCGAATCATTGGATCGGAGGGCGTGGCAAAGGCCAAAGGCGACAGCACAGCGTCCACATAGAGCCCGCTCCCGCCCACCAGCAGGGGCAAGGCGCCGCGCGCAAAAATCCCGTCGATGGCCTCCCGCGCCATAGATTGAAAAGCGGAGACGGAGAAATCCGTCTCGTGGGCGCTCACACAGTCAAGCATATGATGCGCGATTCCCTGCCGTTCTTCTGACGTGGGTTTGGCCGCGCCGATATCAAAATCACGATAGACCGCCACCGAATCGCAGGATACGATCTCACAGCCCAGCCGCTTTGCCAAACGCACGGCCGCTTCGCTTTTATGACAGGCGGTCGGCCCCACCAAACAGAGCAAGACAGGTTTGCTCATACAATTCTCTTGAACATCTTTTCCAGTTCGTATCGGGTGAGCGTCACAACAACCGGCCGGCCGTGCGGACAGGTCAGCGGAATATTATCGGCGGCAAAGGCCCGCACCAGAGCGATCAGTTCCTCCGCCGCGATAGGATCTCCCGCCTTGACGGCGCGCTTGCACGCTGCGGTAATGAGCTTGCCGCGCAAGAGTTTCTTCCCCATTGCCGCCTCGCCATCGGATTCTATGATTTGCAGCGCATCATGCAGAAAATCGGGATCCAGCGGTTTGCCGCCCAACACGGGCACAGCAGTCAGCTGCAACTCGTTTTCACGCGCAGGTTCCCATGAAAACCCAAAATTTTCCAATACGGACTGATTTGCCAATGCCGTCGCCAGCTCCCCCTGCGATAACGCACAGGCGTGAGGCAGCAACAGAGGTTGTGAAACAATGGGCAACGCACGCGCCACATAGGTCTCATAAAGCTGCCGCTCATGCGCAGCGTGCTGGTCGATCAGATAGAGGGTGTCCCCGCTCTCCAATATCCAATACCCCAAAAAAGCACAGCCTATGACCCATGCGCCCTCAACTTCAAGCGTCGGCAAAGTGGGCGGTGTCATTGGTTTCTCTTTTTCGCGCTGAAAACCGGAATAGGAGAAAGACGGTTCGCGCAATACGGACTTGGGCTTTTGCGCCGCAGAACCGGACCTTGGCGGCAGTGGCGGCATAACATAGGCCGGCGTCGCGCGTGAGGGTTCCTGTATAGGCAGCGGCGCGCTATGTTTTTGCAACGCGGCGGCACAGGCGGCGCAGAGCGTATTTGCTACGCGTGCCTCATCCACAAAGCGCACCTCAATTTTGGCCGGGTGCACGTTCACGTCCACCTCACGGCTGGAGATTTTGAGCTTGATAACCGCGACGGGGAACCGCCCCGTCATCAAGCGGGTCTCATAGGCGCGCAGCAGGGCAAAGGACAGCGCGCCCGAGCGAATGCTGCGGCCGTTTACAAAGAGGGATTGGTAAGCGCGGGTGGGCCGCGAGAGATCCGGCAGGCCGACAAAGCCCGAAATCTGCAAGTACCCGTTGTCAAAATCTACGGGAACCATACGCTCGACCATGGCCAAGCCGTAGACTTGAACCATTGCGTTCTTTAAGTCCCCGTCGCCGAAGGTCTCATAAACCTTCTTGCCGTTAGACGTGTAGGTGAAAGCAATCTCAGGGTGCGAGAGAACGGCGCGGCAAAGATAGTCGCCGATCTGCCCCGCCTCCGCACGCGGTGTTTTTATAAACTTCAGCCGCGCCGGAATATTCAAAAACAAATTGGAAACGGACACACGAGTGCCGGACGCACAGGCGACATCCTCGCAACTCACACAAGCGCCGCAGTCCACCACGACTTTCTTGCCGTGATCACAATCTGCCACGCGTGAAGTCAACGCCACCGTGGCCACGGCGGCAATGGAGGCCAGCGCCTCACCGCGAAAACCCAGCGTCTCGATATGCGACAAATCCTCCGCGCTGTTTATTTTGCTGGTCGCGTGGCGCAAAAAGGCGGTTTGACACTGTTCACCGGGTATGCCGCAGCCGTCATCGGTCACTATAATGCTGTCCAGACCGCCGTTTTCAATGGCAACGGTGATATAGGCGGCGCCCGCGTCAATGGCGTTTTCCACCAGTTCCTTCACGACCGATACCGGCCGTTCTACCACCTCGCCCGCGGCGATCTGATTGGCCACGTGTTGGGACAGAATTTGAATATCAGCCATTTGCCTCACCTCTCGCCGTCAGTATCTCCTGATAATCCAGCAGCTTTTGCATAGCCTGCATGGGCGTCAGGCTGTTTAAGTCAAGCGCCTTCAGCTCAGCCAACAACGCGTTTCGGTATGTTGTCCCCTCCGTCACCTCAGTGCGTGCGGGCGCCTCCTGATTTAATATATCCGCTCTCTCCAGCTCGGCGAGCAGCTCCTTGGCGCGGGTGATGACCGTGTCCGGCACGCCCGCCAACCGCGCGACCTGAATGCCAAAGCTCTTGTCGCCGCTGCCGCGCACGATCTTGCGCAGGAACAGAATGTCCTCCCCCACCTCCTTGACCAGGATACGGAAGTTTTTCACGCCCTCCACTGTGCCCTCCAGCTCGCTCAGCTCGTGAAAATGCGTGGCAAACAGGGTCTTGCAACCCAGGCCCGCCACGTGTTCGAGTACCGCCCACGCGATGGACAGCCCGTCAAAGGTGCTGGTCCCGCGCCCGATCTCGTCCAGCAGAAGCAGGGAGCGCGCCGTGGCATTGTGAATGATGTTCGCAGTCTCGCTCATCTCCACCATGAAGGTGCTCTGCCCGCCAAAGAGATCGTCACTCGCGCCAATGCGCGTAAAGATTCGATCGACGATACAGATGCGCGCCTCCTTGGCGGGAACGAAGGAGCCGATGTGCGCCATCAGCGTGATCAGCGCGGCCTGCCGCATATAGGTGCTCTTGCCCGCCATATTGGGGCCGGTGATGATCAGCAGGCGGTCGCCGCCCTTGTTGAGCGTTACATCGTTGGGAATGAACCCGTCCTTGCTGCTCTTTTCCACAACGGGATGCCGCCCCTCCACAATGGAAATTTCATCGCCCTCGGTTATCTCGGGCCAAACGTAACGATTGACCGCCGCCACCGAGGCAAAGGACTGATAGACATCCAGCTCTGCCAGCAGCTGCGCGTTCTCCTGCAACCGGTCCGTACAGCCGGACAGAACCTCACGCACATGGGCAAAGAGCTGCGTCTCGCGCGCCAGCAGCAGATCCGCGGCGGAGAGCACCCGCTCTTCAACTTCCTTCAGTTCGGGCGTGATGTACCGTTCCCCATTCGCCAGGGTCTGCTTGCGCTCATAGTAATAGGGCACCTGCGCCACATTGGATTTGGAGACCTCGATATAATAGCCGAATACGCGGTTGTAGCCGATACGCAGGTTGCGAATGCCAGTGCCCTCGCGCTCAGCCGCTTCAATGCGAGCCAGCCACTCGCGGCTGGTCTTGCCGATATTGCGCAGCTCGTCCACCTGCGCGTCATACCCATCCCGAATCACGCCGCCGTCTTTTAAGGCAGCGGGCGCGTCGGGGCAAATGGCGTCATCCAATAGCGCCACAATATCGTCCATGGTGTCCAGACCGTTTTCAATGCGGCGCAGGTTTTCGCTGCTCACATCCGTCAGCAGCGCCTTAATGGGGTGCAATCTCTTCAAAGACTGTGCCAGGGCCAGGCAATCCCGTCCGTTCACCGTGCCGTAGACGATCTTGCTGCACAGGCGCTCCATATCATACATACCGTGCAACTGCTCTTTGAAACGCACGCGCTTTATTGCGTCCGCGTGCAAATTGTCAACCGCCGCCAGCCGTGCCGTGATGGCCTCCGCGTTCTGCAGCGGCGACTCCAGCCAGGCGCGCAGTTTGCGGCTGCCCATGGCGGTCTCCGTGTCGTTCAGCAAATAGTAGAGCGTGCTCTTCTTATCACCCGCGTGACGCAGCGGCTGGGTCAGTTCCAGATTGCGGCGCGTCACCTCGTCCAGCTGCATATAGGCTGAGCGATTGACCGTGCGCATGGCGCGGATATGCGAAAGCGCGTTCTTCTGCGTGTTCTCCAAATACAGCAGCAACGCACCGGCGGCGCGCAAGCTCAGCGGCTTGTCCGCGCAGCCGAAACACGAAAGGTTCGCTACGGCAAAATGCCGTTGCAGGCGCGCTTTGGCGCCGACCAGCTCAAAGTAGGCGTCGGGGACTTTCTCCAAGTAATAGGCGGAGGACAGCTTGTTCTTGATAAACTCCTGCGCAAACAGACGCTCATCGGCCAGTATCTGCGTGGGCGAAATCCGCGCGACTTCGTCAAAGAGTAAACCGGCGGATTGATCCTCGGTTAGTTCTCCCACAACAAATTCACCGGTCGACACATCGGCGCAGGCAAAGCCGAACCCCTTCTCAACCAGACAGACTGACATCAGATAATTGTTTTTAGAGCTGTCCAGCATACGCTCTTCAATCACGGTCCCGGGCGTAATCACGCGCACCACGGCGCGTGCGACCAGGCCCTTGGCCAGCGCGGGATCCTCGACCTGTTCGCAGATGGCAACCTTATGGCCCTTGGCTATCAAGCGCGTAATGTAGGTATCAACAGAGTGATAAGGCACGCCGCACATGGGCGCGCGCTCGGTCAGCCCGCAGTCACGGCCGGTAAGCACCAGCTCCAGCTCCCGTGAGGCCAGCTGCGCATCCTCAAAAAACATCTCATAAAAATCACCCAACCGATAGAACAATAAGCAGTCCTTGTGCTGCTCCTTGAGGTCCATATACTGTCGCATCATGGGGGTCAGTGGCATGGGTTACTCCTCGTCTTTCACTTGACAGCCGCCGCAGCAACCGGTGCAGGTTGCGCAATCCGGCCGCAGAGCCGCCTCTGCCTCGCGCAGGGCGGTAATCAGTGGGTTTTGTTCCAACATATCTTGCAGATACTCTGCGTCATTGGCACAGGCAACGGCAGCGGCAGGATCATAATCGGGGTCGGCAGCCATTTCAATCATCTTCGCCACCAGCATCTCGTATTCCGCAATGAGGGCAGACAGCGACGCGTCCGATTCAACCGCCTGCTTGCAGGCCAGGTAGTGTGCGTAGGTCTGTGTGCTCATATCATCTCACCAAACAGGGAATTTCGCCGCGTTTTTGTCACCCGAACCCAAACATAACTGCCAATCAAGTCCGCATTCCCCGGGAAATACACCATGCGTGCGTTGCCGAACTTGCCGAACACTAGCGAAGGATCCCGTCCGTCCCGACCTTCGACCAGTACTTCTCCCTCATAGCCGATAAACTTTTGCGCGCTCGCCGCTGTGATTTCGGCTTGCAGCTCGTTGAGCCGCTTAAGCCGCTCACGCTTGACTGCCTCCGGCACCTGGTCCGGCATGGTTGCCGCAACCGTGCCGCTGCGCGGCGAATACTTAAAGGTAAAGGCTGCGGTAAATCCAACTTCCCTCACCAGCGCAAGCGTCTGCGCGAACTCCTCGTCGGTTTCCCCGGGAAATCCCACGATGATATCCGTGGTCAGTTCGATGTCGGGGATGCGGGTGCGCAACTTTTTTGTGATCTCCAGGTATTGCGCGGCTGTGTAGCGGCGGTTCATGCGCGCCAGCACAGGGTCGCTGCCCGACTGAACGGGAAGGTGCAGATAGGAACAGACCGATTCCAGTTCCGCCATTGTCTCAATCAGCTCGTCCGAAATGTCCTTCGGGTGCGAAGTCATAAACCGAATACGGCGCAGGCCGGAGGTGGCCGCAACTTCACGCAAGAGCGCCGGAAAGCCCTCGCCGTATGAATTTACATTCTGCCCCAACAGGGTAATCTCCGTGTATCCCTGCGCCACAAGCGCACGGCACTCCGCCAGAATATCCTCCGGCAAACGCGACCGCTCCCTGCCGCGCACGAATGGCACAATGCAATAGGAGCAATAGTTGTCGCAGCCGTACATGATATTGACAAAGGCGGAAACGCCGGGCGTACGCGCGACGGAAAGCCCCTCGGCCATGCTGAACGCGTCACGGTTGACCAATGTAACCCGCTCCCCCGCCAGCACACGCAATAATATCTCCGGCAAGCGATGCGCGATATGTGTGCCGAAAACCAGATCTACAAAGGGGAAACGCCGCATGAGCTTTTTCGCCACTTCCTCCTGCTGCATCATACAGCCGCAAACGCCGATGATAAGCGAAGGATTCAACGCC
>WRCT01000013.1 GCA_009783775.1 Clostridiales bacterium
CCGCAATCTCAAATCGAGAGAGATTGCGGGTCAAGCCCGCAATGACGGTTTGTGGACAGGTCTAATGTGCAAAACTTGCAGTTTACACATTGCAGTTTGTAGTTTGACAAAAAGCGTGATATAATTTCCCCATGATCACTTACGAACAAATCAAACAAAACGAAACCATTCGCGTGCTGATCGAGCGCGCGGACGAGGCGCTGGGCGCGCTGGGATATACCGAGCACAGTCTGGCGCACGTGGGGCTGGTGGCGGAGAATGCCAGATATATTTTGGAGACGATGGGCTACAGCGCGCGTGAGGTGGAGCTATGTCAGATCGCCGCCTATATGCACGACATCGGCAACCTGGTCAACCGCAAGGGGCATTCGCAGAGCGGCGCGCTGATGGCGTTTCAGATTCTGACGGACCTGGGCATGGACGTGGCGGACATCGCCTGCGTCGTTTCGGCGATCGGCAACCATGACGAGGGCGATGGCGTGGCCATCACGCCCGTGGCCGCCGCGCTGATTTTGGCCGACAAAACCGATGTGCGGCGCACGCGCGTGCGCAACGCGGACCCTGCGGCCTTTGACATTCACGACAGGGTGAACTATTCCGCCCGCAAATCGCTGGTGCGGATCAACGAGGAGCACAGCCTAATCAAGCTAAAGCTGACGGTGGATACCAAGTACGGTTCTGTGATGGATTATTTCGAGATCTTCCTGGGACGTATGCTGCTCTGCCGCAAGGCGGCGGCGGTGCTAGGGCTGGAGTTTAAGCTGATTATCAATGAGCAGCAGTTGATTTAGACGGCTGTAGGGCGGGGGCTTGCTCCCGCCGTAGCAGTGGGCAGTGGACAGAAACGCTCACGCGGGTTTTTCTACGGCTCACTGCCCACTGACCACTATTAAATTGGAGGAAATGTTTATGAAACGCAACACAGGAAAAAGGATTTTGTCCCTGCTGCTCGGCCTGGTTTTGGCGTTGGGCCTGCTGCCGCTGATGACGTTCGCGGACGGACCCGTCTGTGAAATCGGCACGACGCAATACGATAACCTTGGCGACGCATTGGACGCGGCGACGGACGGCGACACCATCAAACTGCTGGCTAACTCGTCGCACCACAGCAGTGGCATCTTAATCAAGGATATCCACATCACCTTCGATGCAAATGGTTTCATTCTGAATGTGGTAGGCAAGGGCGGACCCGTGCTGGAAGTTGACGGTGGGCAAGTGCAACTCGTCGACAGCAGCGCCGGACAAGAGGGCGCATTCTATGTCTACAGCAACGCTTACTTCAGCACCGGTGTGTATGCGCACAACGGCGGCAAGGCTGAGGTGACAAGCACTGTGGGTGTAACTGGTGTGCGGGCCATAGGCGCGGGCAGCGAGGTGACGGTGACCGGCTTTGTCATTGGTACGCGGGAGGCCGGCGTGGAAACATACGATGGCGCGTCAGTCACGGTCGGCGGCAATGTTTCGGGCGGCGAGGAATATCTCAAATCCGGCGTGAGCGCGGTTCAAGCGAACACAGAGGTCTGGGTCGGCGGAAATGTGTCGGGCGGCACAGGCGGCGTAGCTGCCATGAGGGGCGCGGCGGTTACGGTTGGCGGGAATGTCCACGCGAGCGGAGAAGACTGTGTCGGCGCGTATGCCTCCGAGGCGAGCACCGTCACCATCGGCGGGAATGTCAGCATTGGCAACGCAAGCGGGATTGGCGTCATGACGTTTAAGGGCGCCAACAACATCACGATTGACGGCACGATTACCGTCCCGTCCGGCGCGACGTATATTTCCATCAACGGCACGCCAAAACCGCCAACAGGCAACCAGCTTTCTTCCGGCAAGCCCGGTTATCTCGAATACAGCGACAATATAGACTTTGTCTGGGTGCGGGTTCCCTATCACGCCGGCGATATCGCGGCGGTGAACGCGATCATTGAAAACAACGGACTCAATTGGGAGAAGTGGGAAACGGGAAACGTTCCTCCGGCAAGCTGGACGGGCGTGACATGGACGGTTGTCTCCCGACAGATGCGCATAACCGTGCTGTCGGTCCCGGGCCGAACTCCGTCTCTGACCGACACACTGGACGCGTCCGCGCTGTCCGCGCTGACGGTATTATCCTGCGAGGACAACAATAATCTGGCCGGACTCACTGTCTCCGGCCTTACAAAACTGAAATCTCTGTTTGCCAAAGGCACCGCGATCACATCGCTGGATGTGTCGGACTGTGCCGCGCTGGAGCAGCTGGATTGCACCGGCACGCTCAGCCTGGAAACGCTGACGCTGGGCGCGCACCCCGACCTGCTCAAGATAAGCTTGAACGCTACGCCCAAGCTGACCGGCACCCTGGACGCGTCAAACTGCCCCAAGCTGACAACGTTGTCGATGGGCCCCTGGCCCGGCACGCCCCTGTCACGCGTGATCCTGCCGGGCGGATACGATATGACGTTCCATGCCGATCCGGCGCACGGCGGAAAAGTGGGTATCGCGTCGGACAACTTCCTCGACAGCACAAGATCCATTTCCCTGTTCCCCGCGCCGAACGAGGGCTGCTCCCTTACCGGCTGGTCGCAGGAGCCTGCCATCACCGGGTTGGGAACCACCTGGGGCTCATACGGACAATTCTTTTTATGGCATCTAACGCCGGACGTGCCCGTGACGGTCACGGCGCATTTTAGCCTGCCGCCCGTCTGCGAAATCGTGGGCGGGGCGCAATACGCCGATCTGGCCGACGCGTTGGCGGCCGTACCGAACAACGGGACGATCAAACTGCTGGCTGATATTGACTATGCAAAGGGCATTTTGATCACAAACACCAATCTTACCTTTGATGTAAACGGCTATACCCTGAACGTGATTTGCTCGGACACCAGAGTGACAGGGTATGGCGACGCGCTGACGGTGGACGGCGGGAAACTGCTGCTGACGGACAGCAGCGAGGGTAAAACGGGCGCGCTGAACGTCACTGCGCTCACAGACATCGGCGCCGGTGTCTATGTGTTGGGTGGCGGCACGGCCGAGGTGACCGGCGCCACGGGCGATTATTTCGGCGCGGTGGTCAAGGGCGAGGACTCGAGCTTGACGGTTGCCGCCGATGTGGTCGGGGTTGCCGACACCGGCCTTTTGGTCCACGGCGGAACTGCCGCGGTCGGCGGCGATGTGGTGGGCGGCGCCCGCGGCGTGCAGACGACCGGCGATGTGACCGTAGGCGGCAATGTGACGGGCGGTACGGTTGGCGTGTTTGTTTCCGGCCGCGGGACGGCCACCGTGGAGGGCGCGATTCTGGTACCGGCCGGCAAAGCTTTTATCTCGACCGACAACGGCGATAAGACGCAGATGGATTATGAGCGCGTATCTTCCAAGTCGGGTTATTGGGAGTACACGGACGGCGAGAGCTTTGTCTGGGTGCGCCTGCCAAACACGGCCACGTTACGCGGTGACGCGAACTGCGACACGCAAGTCAACGCGGCGGACGCGGCGGCGATCCTGCGCCATTTGGTCGAGCTGACCAAGCTGACCCCGCAGGGCCTGATCAACGCCAAAGTGACGGCGGGCACGGGCGCTGTCAACGCGGCTGACGCGGCAAAGATCCTGCGCGTGCTGGTGGAGTTGGAACCGCCGCTGTAGTTACAGGTTATAGGTTACAGGTTACAAGAAACCGAGCCTTGGCAATGCCAAGGCTCGGTTGTTGGTTATGAGGGTTGGGAGACTGGATTGCTTCGTCGTGATACTTTCGTTTTTATGGCCTCCCCGCTCCTCGCAATGACAAGATATTTACGCGCTCAACAAACATTTGAAAAATAATAATATCCCCTCTTAAGTTTTTTCGAAGGGGGTGTTGGGGTCGGAGCCGAAGCGCGCCCTGTGGGCGAAGAAACGAGGCGAAAGACCAGTGAGCAAAGAAGGCTTGCAAGCGTGAGGCTGCAAGCCGACTATTGCGAACTGAGTGTTCCTCAGCTTTTCTTAAAAAAGGTTTCCCCCACAAAAAGCCACTACAAAACTATATTCAGCTACACTTTATCGTTGCTGCCCAATACCTTTACGATCTTGTGCGCGACCATATCGCGGATCGCGGCGCGCGCGGGATTGAGATACTCGCGCGGGTCAAAGTGCGAGGGGTACTCGGCGAAATGCTCGCGGACCGTGGCCGTCATGGCCAGGCGCAGGTCGGAGTCGATGTTGATCTTGCAGACCGCCATACCCGCCGCTTTGCGCAGCATTTCCTCGGGAATGCCCACCGCGTCCGGCATTTGCCCGCCGTAGCGGTTGATCATCTCCACAAACTTCGGGACCACGCTGGAGGCGCCGTGCAGCACGATCGGGAACCCCGGCAGGCGGCTTTCGATCTCCTCCAGAATATCAAAGCGCAGCTGCGGCTTGGTGCCCGGCTTGAACTTATACGCGCCGTGGCTGGTGCCGATGGCGATGGCCAGGCTGTCCACGCCGGTGCGGGAGACGAAGTCCTGCACTTGGTCGGGGTCCGTATAGGACGCGTCCTCGGCGGAGACCTTCACATCGTCCTCGATGCCTGCCAGGCGGCCCAGCTCGCCCTCGACGACCACGCCGTGGTCATGCGCGTATTCGACGACGCGGCGGGTGAGCGCGACATTGTCCTCATAGCTGTGGTGCGATCCGTCGATCATGACGGAGGAGAACCCACCGTCGATACAGCTCTTGCAAAGCTCAAAGGTATCGCCGTGGTCGAGGTGCACGCAGATGGGCAGGTCGGTCTCGATGATCGACGCCTCGATCAGTTTCATCAGATAGGTGTGGTTCGCGTACCTGCGCGCGCCGCTGGAGACCTGCAAAATCAGGGGCGAGCGCAGCTCTTTGGCCGCCTCCGTAATGCCCTGAATGATCTCCATGTTATTCACATTGAACGCGCCGACGGCATAGCCGTCCGCGTACGCTTTTTGAAACATCTCCCTGCTGGTTACAATCGCCATAATGCCTCTCCCTTACTTTTTCAATAAATTTCCTGCCTATTATAACGCCGCCCGAACGAAAATGCAAGAAGCGCGCCACAAAACTTGTTCGTATGCGTATTCGTATTCGAAAAAAGAACCTATATTTAGAATACAATTAAGCATAAGGTCATGGAAAGAGGTGATGAAAAATGTCAGATTTTATTCCGAAACAGTATAAAAAAGATCCAATAACCATTCGCATCAGTTTTCAAAAGCTGGAAAAGATTGACCAATCGGCCGCAGCGTATAACATGAGCAGAAGTGAGCTTATCAATCAATGCATTGATTACGCGCTTGCGAATATGTCCACCCCGAAAAAGGAATCGTAAAGCTGTGAACCGACCGCGCCCGTTCGCCGAGCAAAAGAACATCATAGGAAAGAAGATCGTTGCGCTTCGAAAAAGGGACGGTCTTTCGCAACGGGCGCTTGCCGGAAAACTTCAGCTTGTGGGCATGGACATGGATAAAAACGTCATCACCCGTATTGAAACGGGCAAGCGTTTTGTAACGGACTTTGAAATCAAAGCGTTTGCCGAGGTTTTTGAAGTGTCCTACGGTTTCTTATTAGACGATATTTCATAGCAGGGGCAAAACGCCATGCGAAAAAGACTTTCCCATTTCTTCATTCTTATTTTAATATTCGTTGTGGCCTTTCCCGCCGTGACGCGGGCGGCGGCGGTGTCGCTTACGCCCGAAGAAAAGACGCTGCTTGCGGCGGGCAGGGCCGCGTACGCAAGCGCGGCAAAACAGTTCGGTCCGATCGGCGGCAGCCTGTTTGCCGAGCCGCCGCAATGCGCCGCGCTGCCGCTGCGGGCGGGCGTGTTTCTGCCAAACAAGTCAGAGGGCGCGGTCGCGTATCTGAACGCGATCCGTATCGCAGCGGGCTTGCCGCCGCTGGAATATTCGCCCGCGCTTTGTCTGGAGGCGCAGCATAAGGCCGTGCTTTGGGCCTATGCGGACAGGCACGATATCCCGTTTGGCGACCTGCCGGCGCATGGCGCCGATCCGGCTTTCTTCGGCAAAGCGGACGCCACGCCCTGCACAGAGCACCGGCATTTCGGGGATATCCGCGCCTCGCTCTTGCACGCGCTGACGGAGACCTTTGAACCGAAGGACAGGCCCGCCTGCGCGGACCGTCACAGGCTGTTGGACCCGCGCTATAGGTTCATCGGGCTTGGTCAGTCGCAGGAGGGCGGGCCCGCCGGACAGATCCAGGCGGTGCATAAATTGAGTGGGCCAAGGGTCGGCGATGCGGACCTGATCGCCTGGCCGCCCCGGGGCGTGATGGCGGCGGAGACGCTGCCGCCGGACGGGGCCTTGCGCTGGTCTATTCAGTTTCTGGCTGGCTATCAGGTGACGGCGGGCACAAAAATCGAGGTGGTTTGCCTGAACACGGGCCAGGTCTGGTCGTTTGGCGAGACACAAGAGGGCGGGGATGTGGCCTATGCGATCCTGCCCGATTTGAATATGGTGAGTTTTTCGCGCCGCGATATGGCGCTTGTGTCGGGTTTTATTTATGAGATTTGGCTTTTCGGTCTGGAAAACACGGTTACGGGTGAACAGGCCGACTATCGCTACCGGACCACGGTGCAATATCTGTCGGGCCTGCGCGGCGACGCGAACGAGGACGGCGTCGTTGACGCGGCGGATGCGGCGGCCGTTTTGCGGCATTTGGTGGAGCTGACGGCATTGACCGAGACGGGAAAAAGCAACGCTTTGGTGACAGGGAACGCAAGCCTTTCCTCCGCCGACGCCGCCAAAATCCTTCGCTGGCTGGTGCAGCTGGAAAAAGAGTTATAAGAATCACTCATTCTTCACGCACGCTGAATAAAAACAAAAGGTCCTGTTGCAGGATATAAAAACGCGCCTCGGCTTGTCCGCGCCAGAACAGGATGGGGGCGCCTGTTTTTTGCGCGAGATGGAGCAGCTCCTTGAAACTTTCGATTGTCAGCACCTTGTAGGCCGAAAGGTCGATCGGGGTGGTCGTGTTGACAATGTGCTCGTCATAGGCGCGAAGCGTGCGGTCCAGCTGACGGTGGAAGGTTAAGCGGCGGTCGAAAAGCTGTTTCAAGACCAGCAGGCAGACCGCCGCGCCCGCGAGCACCAGGGCCGACAAGCCCATCACCGTCCAAAGCGAAACCGGCCGTTCCAGCACACAGTGCTCGGTCTCCACGCGTTCCTCGCCGCGAAAGCCGATCTCATAATGCTCCGAGGAGAGCGGCACGGCAATACCCCGCGCATAGGTCTCCGCAAAGTTATCGGGGCTGTCAAGGCTCACCGTCACGTCCACGCGCAGCTCGCCCGTAACGGGAATATCAACCGTTGCGGCAAAGGCCTCCAGCTCCCGCTTGTAGGGGTCCAGGTAAATGTCATAGTCGCGGGTCAGGCGCAGGCTCTCCGTCTCAAGGGGCCTTGCCTCATAGTCCAGCACATAGGTCTTGCTCATGATCTCCGGATTGCCGGCAGAGCCCGGGCTCTTGGCGTACCGCGCCACGATCACGGCGGTCACCTTGTAGGTATAATCGGCCGTTATGGGCTCGCTGATGCCCAGCTCATAGGCGCTTTGCAGGGTCACGCGGTCGGTGTAGGAGTAGAGATAATGCTCGCCCGAGGGCAAAAAGGGCCGCTCGATATAGGGGTTCTCGCGCAGAAAGACCAGATAGTCCAGCTCGTTTTGCTGTACGGTGACGATCCGGTTTTTCACGCGGCGCACGTGCAGCAGCCGATAGCCCAAGTACCCGCAGGCAAGCAGGGCCATGGCGAGACTTATGGCGCATATCGTGATGAGAACTCTTTTACTGTATTGTTTCTTCAACTTTCCACTTTCCATTTTCCACTTTCCACTAATCAAAGTGCCCCCGACAATAGCAACGCCGGAAACCCAAGCCAGGGAACAGACCAGCGGGCAAAGCCGATCACCTGCGCGGGATAGACCCCAAATACGTCCACGTCGGGGTTGTTGTCGCCCTTGGTCACATAGAAAATCCGGCCGTAGCGGTCGCGGGAGATCTCCACCACCCTGTGCACGACAGAGATATCGCCCGACTGAAACTGAATGATATCCCCCTCGGTTATCTCGGGGAGCGTGCGGGGCGTGACCTTCTGTGTGACGACCAGCGCGCCTCGGTCAAACACGCCCCGCATACTGCCGCTGGCGACCGCCACAGGCAGATAAGGGAAAAACCCCAGCCCGAACAACAGGACCAACACGGCCAGCGCGGCGGGCGGCAGGGCCCAGGCCCAGTGGCGGATCGGGCGCATTCCCGTGGCGGTTCGCAGCCGCCCATTGAGCAGCAGGAACATAAGCAGCAGCGCGAGATAGAGAAAGACCGCGTGCAGGATCTCGGGCAGGTCGGGCAGATAAGGGCAAAACAGGAAGATGCCCCAATAGCCCGCCCGGAACACCAGGTTGCCCCAAAGCCCGCCCTGGCGCGCGGTATAGCAGAGGAACGCGTTCACGGCCAGCAGCGGCAGGAATACGGTGAAACCCCAATCCAGCCACGCGGCGGCGGAGAAGGCGGCCAGGCTTTTGATATTGTCCAAGCCGCAGAAGGTGAATACGAGGACGGCGGCCGTGAAGATCAGCCGCCGGTGTTTGCCGGAGGCCAGCGTCATGGCCCTGCCGCGAAAGACCTCGCGCAGCAATACGACAGCCAGATAACTCCATGCGTTGCCGATCAGGCCCGTCGGGCGGGTGTCCATCGGGTTGCGCCCAAAGCCCGCCAGCGCGCCGCCCGCGAATAAAAAGCCGGTGTAAGTCAGGGTCCCGATACATAAAACCAGCAGGAGCTCCCGCCGCCGTGGGTAGGCACGCTCGTCCCCGCGCCCGAAGATGAGGCAAACGGTCAGCAGCAGCCCATAGGCCAGCGGGCGGACGACTTCAAAGTAGGTCGTCAGCCGCGCGCTCGGGAAGAGCGGCAGGAGCAGTTGTATGCCCAGCGCCGTCCCCAAAATCCAAAGCGCTTTCGTATTGTTCTTCATGCAGTATTTCCTCCGCGCCCGCCGGCGCACTGCCCACGGGCCGCATAATGACATCAATATAGCAGTAGCGGCGCTTGCCCGCCATCATAAAGGAGACCGTGATCCGCGTCTTGTCCAGACTCTCGATGTCGATCTTCGTGCGAAACGAAAAGGTGATCGTCACGCTCTGCCCCGGCGCCACGGTCGTCGTGCTCAGGCTGGCGGCCACCGTGCTGAACACGCCGGATACGATCACCGCTGTGGCCGTGCCGCCCGTCCAGGTATAGTTCGTGGGATTGACGATGGCAAACTCCATGGTGAAGTTGTTCATGCCGTTGTTGGCCACGCTGGGCGGCTTGATGATGTCCAGGGTGAAGGTATCCCCCGCCCAGGCCTCCTGACCCTGCGTCAGCGCGGCGGGCAGGTTGGTCGAGCGGAAGTAACTGCCGCCCGGCCAGGGGATCGGGAATACGGGCAGCCCGTCCCCGCCCAGATCGAAGTCCGTCACATAGGCCACGCCCAGCACATCCAGCCGGTTCGCCTCGGCCGCGTAGACCACGCTCATGGTGAGAATCAGTGCGCTATAGGCGATCAGGGCCAGTCGTTTTATCATGTTCCCCCCCACAACAATCTGTGGACAAGGGCGACCTGTGCGGCCGCCAGTCCACTCTTTGCGGCAATTCCCGCCCGTTCGGCACATAGTGTTCGGCCTATGTGTCGGACAGGCAATTGCTGAAAAACCTACCGGCAAATCCGGGGTCCCCGCCAAATTCGCAAATTTGGTGGGGTGGTCAGCCGCAGTTAATTTGACGATTGCGTGTACGCAATCCCTGCGCTGAAGGGAACCGTGCCCGATGGGGCGGCAAAGGCGTTCGGGTCCCATTCCACTACAATCTCGTACCAAGGGGAGATTTCGCCGGACAGCAATAGCGCGTCCGCCTCGGGCCAGGTCACAATCACGCCGGAGCCCGGGGGCGGGTTGGTTGCCGTTACCCCCTGCAACCGCGCGGGCAGGCCGCCGGTGTTGGCCACGCGAAAGTCGATCACACGCCTGTCTCCCGGCTCGATCAGCACGACATAGAAGTTCAGCTCGTTCTTCGCGCCGTTTAAGCCGATGGTCTCGCCGACCCGCGTATCGCGCAAAAAGGGGTCGGCCAGCTCCAGGCTCAGCTGCGGATTGCGCACGGCGTAACCCGAAAAACTGAGGGTTTGGGTGGCCGCCGCCCAGACCGTGCCCGCCGCCAACAGGGCAAGCAGCAGGCAGACCGCCCACAAAAGCCCGCGCCGCGATCTCACGACGAGGCTTGGGAATAGTTCAGCTTTGCGCTGAAGACGGCGTTTTGTGTCACATGGGCGTAGGCCGGTTCCCAGTAAACCGAAATGGTATACTCCGCGCTGGTGTCGCCCGCCGCGATCAACACGCCGTTTAAGTCAGGCCAGGTCACGGTCACGCCCGCGTCCGCCGTGGGGCCCGTGGGCGTGAAGGCGCCGAGCGTCGCGTCCACATTGCCCACGTTTTCGATCTTGAACTTGACCTGGCGGGTCGCGCCCCACTCCGTCATCAGCACGGAGAAGGTCAGCGTATCGCCCGCCGCGTTCACCGCGGCGCTGTCGCCCGTCTCGGGCGCGACCACGGCCTCGTCCACGATCACCAGCTTGACACTGCTTGAAAAACGTGAGGTGCCGGCAAAATTCAATATGCCGGCGGTCGCGGCGTAGACCACGCCCGTCAGCAGCAAGAGCAGCAGCACGGCCAGAATGATATAAAGATTTCTTCGTTGTTTGTCCACAGGGTACTCCTTCAACTTCATATTTGTACTATTTTTTGCTGTCTCACGCAGAATATTCATAAAAAGCCTTGCATTGGGGGAGTTTGTTTGCTATAATCGCCTAGCTAGGAATTACGCACCTTTGTGGATTCGTGCGCTCGTGCCGTTTTCGGTTACGCACGAAGTTGAAACAAAGGGAGGACAAAATTTAACGAGGAGGGTTATCACTCATGTCCGTCATTTCCATGAAACAACTGCTGGAGGCCGGTGTACACTTCGGCCACCAAACCCGCCGCTGGAACCCGAAGATGAAGGAATACATCTTCACCCAGCGCAACGGCATCTACATCATCGACTTGCAGATGACCGTCAAAAAGATCGAAGAAGCCTATTATTTCATTCGTGATCTGGTCGCCGAGGACAAGGACATTCTGTTCGTCGGCACCAAAAAGCAGGCGCAGGAGAGCATTGAGCAGGAGGCGAAACGCTGCGAGATGTTCTATGTCAACCAGCGTTGGCTGGGCGGTATGCTCACCAACTTCAAGACGATTGCCGGCCGGATCAACTACCTCAAAAAGCTGGAGCAGATGGAGGCAAACGGTGAGTTTGACCTGCTGCCCAAGAAAGAGGTCATCGGCCTGCACGCGCAGATGGAGAAACTCGAGAAGAACCTGGGCGGCATCAAAGAGATGAAAAAACTGCCGGGCGCGCTGTTCGTGGTCGACCCGCGCAAGGAGCATATCGCGGTCGCCGAGGCCAGAACGCTCAAGATCCCCATCATCGCCATCATCGACACGAACTGCGATCCGGACGAAGTCGACTATCCCATCCCGGGTAACGACGACGCGATCCGCGCCGTCAAGCTGATCACCGCCAAAATGGCCGACGCCGTATTGGAAGGCAAGCAGGGCGAGCAGATGACCGACGATTCCGACGACGCAGCGGACGAGATTACAGAAGAAGAATAAGGAGATACAACTATGTTTACAGCAAAAGACGTAATGACGCTGCGCGAGATCACGGGCGCGGGCATGATGGACTGCAAGAAAGCGCTGACCGAGTGCGAGGGCGACCAGGCCAAGGCCGTGGACTTCCTGCGCGAAAAGGGCCTGGCGGCCGCCGCCAAGAAGGCGGGACGCATCGCCGCCGAGGGCATTGTGGACGCCTATATTCATATGAACGGCAAGATCGGCGTACTGCTTGAGGTGAACTGCGAGACGGACTTCGTCGCCAAGACAGACGATTTTAAGAATCTGGTGCACGACATCGCGCTGCATATCGCCGCGACCAAGCCGACCTATATCACCCGCGACGAAGTGCCGGACGGGGAGATCGAGAAGGAAAAGGAAATCCTGCGCGCCCAGGCGTTGAACGAAGAAAAACCCAAGCCGGCGAACATCATCGAAAAGATGGTCGAAGGCAAGGCCGCCAAGTATTACACGGAAGTGTGCCTGTTAGAACAGCCCTTTGTCAAAGACCCCGACATAACCGTGGAGCAGCTCTTGAGCCACGCGACCGCCAAGATCGGCGAAAAGCTCAGCGTGCGCCGCTTTGTGCGCTACGAGATGGGCGAGGGCCTGCAAAAGCGGCAGGACAACTTTGCCGAAGAGATCATGAGTCAAGTGAAATAAAAAAACGGACGCGCTCTGCGCGTCCATTTTTTTAGATTCCAGATACCAGATTCCAGACGCCAGGCGCCAGATTCCAGATACCAGATTCCAGATTCCAGTAGGGCGGGGGCTTGCTCCCGCCGCAGAAAGGGAAACATTATGTACAAACGTGTTGTATTGAAAATCAGCGGGGAGGCGTTGGGCAGTTCTGCCGCGCCGATATGCTGGACCAAGGTCGAGGAAACGGCGCAGAATATCCGCGCGCTTTGGGAAAAGGGCGTTCAGATCGGTATCGTGGTCGGCGGCGGCAATATTATGCGCGGCCGGACGGTCACCACCCAGGACCGCAACCGCGTGGACCACATGGGTATGCTGTCGACCGCGATCAACGCGCTGGCGCTGGAGGACGGCCTGGCCGCCCTGGACGTGCCCTGCCGCGTCCTGTCCGCCGTGGACATGGACCGTTTTTGCGACCCCTTCTCCGCCCGCGAGGCGAACCGCCTGCTGGCCCAAAAAACCGTGGTCATCTTTGCCTGCGGCTCGGGCAGCCCCTTCTTCTCGACGGATACGGCAGCGGCCCTGCGCGCGGCGGAAGTGGGCGCGGGCGCGCTGCTGCTGGCCAAGAACGTGGACGCGGTCTATTCCGACGACCCGCGCACCAACCCCGACGCGGAACGCTACGCCCACCTCAGCTATGACAAGGTCATCGCGGACAAACTCAATGCGACCGACCTGACGGCCATCACGCTCTGCCGCGAGCAGAACATTCCCATCCTGGTCTTCGCCCTGTCGGAACTGCCCCGCATAGCGGACGAAAAGCCCATCGGCACGGTCATTGACGCGGGCAAGTATTAGAGACAGATGGCGGACGAAATTGCCTTAAAAGAAACATATTATCCCGTCGCCTTGCGAAAAGAAGAGGTCAGCTTGACGCGGCATACGAAGCTACCTTTGGAAAAGGTCGCCGCGTTGGGGACCGCCTTCGAACCCTTGGCGGCGGTTTTTCAGCAGGTTGTCGGCAAGGGCGGTGGAAGCGGTTTGTATCGCGTCACCGTTCCGCGGGGCGGGCAGCTCGCAAAGTTCCAGAAAGAACCCGCTTTCTTGGGAACTGTTTTGGATGGAAACAGGCAGATTGCTGGGCAGGCAAGGCTAAACCAGGTTGCAATCAATCCGGCCATGTTGTTTATGGCCGCGGCGCTGATGAGCATTGATAAGAAACTGGACAGCATTTTGGAGACGCAGCAGGAAATCCTTGCGTTTTTGGAGCAGAAGGAAAAGGCCAAGCAACGCGGCAATTATCATTTTCTGACCGAGATTCTGCAGAACTATAAGCACAACTGGGCAAACGAAACCTATAAGCGCAGCAACCATATCAAGGTTTTAGACATCAAGCAGGACGCGGAGCACAGCATTTTATTTTATCGGGAGCAAATCGAAAGAAAGATCAAAAAGCAGGGGTTTCTGCACAGCGACAAGTTTGTCAAGGATAAGTTGGCGAAAGTACAGGCCGAATTTAAGGAGTATCAAATGGCCTTGTATTTGTATGCGTTTTCATCGTTTTTGGAGACGTTGCTGCTCGAGAACTATGAGGCGGCCTATTTAGATGGCGTCGGGGACAGGATTGAGGGTTATGCCCTCCAATACCGAGAACTTCACGCAGGGTGCTGCGATCAGATCGAAGGCTACGCCAAATCTTCCGTGCAATCTCACTTGTTGAGCGGGTTGGCTAACATCAACAAATTCGCGGGAGAGACTGCGGCGAAAATTCCACTGGTGAACAAATCGCAGCTTGATGAAACCTTAACGGAAACGAGCCATCGGTTGGGGAATTTTCGCGAGAGAAGAACCGAACAAACCATGGAGCGGCTGGCGGATTATCAAATCGGCGCGGCGCACCCCTTTGTCGAGGACATCAAAACATTAAACCGGCTGCACAATCAACATATTGAATTGCTCTTTGATCAACAAAATTTATACCTTGGCACGGCGGAAGATTAAACGATAACCGCGAAATGCGCGAAAAACACGAAACAACGGCGGGGTTTTGTCCCCGCCATTTGCGTTTTTCGCGTTTTTCGTAGGTAAGTATTTAATCGGGTGAAGAGGCTGTTGCGGACGCGATCGGCGTGCCTGAAATGGTTTTGATGGAGGAAAGGATGCTGTCCATCGTCAATTTCATCAGATCCGCCGATTCCTCGTGCATATAGACGGTGGTGATTTCATATACCGTCGTCTCCGTGCTGAACCAGATATGCCTTACGCGCAGGGCCTCTAATTCCATGGTGCGCGCCATGCCTGTGCCGCCACCCACATTTATCACGTCAATGTTTTCCTGCCAGACCGCGCCGTCCTTCTCCGAAAACTGTTTCTGTAGGTGACGAATGCGCTCAGAAATCATAATGTCCGGGTCTCCCTCATAGGGAAATGGAAGGAAGGTGATCATGGGCGACTCCACGTCATAAGGAAACCAAGTGAAAATCACGCCGCCGCCCTGCTCCGTCTTTTCCCATAAGGGCATACCAAGCTTAAAGCGCAGATCCAGCTCGGGCAGCTCCACGAAGTCCGCCGGGACAGCAGTCGGCGTGGGCACAGGCGTTGGCGTAGGTTCCGGCGTCAACGTGGGTGTCGGCGCGAGTGTCGGCGTCGCGGGAATGGATGTCGGCTCCGGCTCCGCCGGCTTTTGCGCACACCCGCCCAACAGCAACAAGACACAAATGAGGATTGCGATTGTCTTTTTCACTTTTAGACTTCTCCTTATGCTTTTTCTGTCCGTTCTTCCACTTCCCGGCGCGCTGCCAGTAAAGGCTCAAATTCGGCGATTTGTTTGGCGTAGATCAGGGCGTTTTTCATATCGGACTCTGTTATCTCAATTTCGCCCGGGTAACGGGGCTGAACACCATAGATTGTAAGGATTCTGCATACTCTTTCGATTTCAAGAAAGCGGGCGTCTGCGGCGATGCATAACTTGCACAGCCGTCCAAGATCGTGAATCTTGGGCGGTTCCTCGACCCCATGGTGTATTAAAAACCCTTTGAGGTTCTTTTCCGCCGACTGTTGGCAGTGGAAACAAACGATATGCATTGGCGCAGGATGAAATGCTGCGATCCGTTGGGCGGTGAGCAAGTCAATATCCGCGTATCGGAACCACTCCAAAACAAACTCAGGTTCCATAAATCTTTACCCCTTTCTGCGCGATGACTCTTTCCAGCGTCGGGCCGTTCTTGCGGTGGTCAAACACACTGGCGCGGCCCACGAGCAAATCCATCGGCATGGTTTCCTCGTGCCGCATACCATATCGAATTTCCCCGCCAATCTCAATCACGCTCTCCACCCGATCCGGCACAACGACATAGATGTCCAGATCGCTGTTCTCGGTGGGCGTGCCGTAGGCATAGGAGCCGAACAAATAAATCGCCTCCGCCGGAACGGTCTTTAAGACGCTCTCTTTGATAAGTTCCAATTCTTTTTGAATCTTCTCATTCATAGTTGTTCCGCCCTTCTCCCTATTATTATAGGCGAATTTATATCAAAATAGCAAGCACGCTCACCTATCTGGCGTACAGTTTTGTCAGCGCGCGCAGGCGTTTGGCCAGGTCGGGTGTGAGGGCGTCTTTTTCCATGCGCCAGCGCCAGTTGTCGCCGAGTGTGCCGGGCACGTTCATGCGCGAGCCGACGCCCAGGCCCAACACGTCCTGCATTTGCATGACGACATGGTCCGCGACGGAGGCCTGCAATGTGCGCAGCAGATGCCAGACGATGTCCTCGCTTTGATAGAGACCGGTGTATTGGATACAGCGCGCGCGTTCCTCGGCGGGCAGGCCCTCAAACCACTCCGCGATGGTGGGGTTGTCGTGTGTGCCCGCGTAGAGAAAGAGATTTCGGATGTGATTGTGCGGCATATGCTCGCTGTCGTCCTCGCCGAAGGCGAACTCGAGCACCTTCATGCCCGGGAAACCCACGTCGGCCAGCAGCTTGCGCACCTGGGGCGTGAGGTTGCCCAGGTCCTCCGCGATCAGCGGCAGCTCGCCTAATGCCTCCTTTGCCTCGTTAAAGAGCGCGAGCCCGGGCCCCTTTTTCCACTCGCCGACCCTGGCGTTTTCGCTGTCGGCGGGAATGCAGTAATACTCCTCGAACCCGATGAAGTGATCCAGGCGCAGGAAATCCACCTGCTCGCAGGCGGCGCGCAGCCGGTCGATCCACCAGCGGTAGCCGTCCTGGGCCATGACGTCCCAGCGGTAGAGCGGGTTGCCCCAAAGCTGGCCGTCGTCGGAGAACGCGTCGGGCGGATAACCCGCCAGCGTGCGCTGCGCCAGCGTCAGGTCCAAATCAAAGAGCTGCGGCTCGGACCAGACGTCCGAACTGTCCGGCGCGACATAGATGGGCATATCGCCCATGATCAAAATGCCGCGCTCGTTCGCATATTGTTTGACCTCCTGCCACTGCCGCCAGAACAAATATTGCAGGAAGGACTGGAAACGGATCTCGCCCGCCAGTTCGTCTGCCGCGATCGCCAGCACGTCCGCGTCGCCGTGCTTGAACGGCTCCGGCCATTCCTGCCAGCCCAGCCCGCCGAAACTGTTTTTGAGCGCCATAAACAGGGCGTAGGGCTTGAGCCACTTGGACTGGTCGCGGTAAAAGGTGTCAAAGCGGGTCGTGTCCCGCTCCTGATAGCGCTGCCAGGCCTTGCGCAGCACGGGAAAACGCAGATGATAAAGCGTCTCGTAATCCACGGCCAGCGGGTCTTGGGCCCAGCCGAGGTCCTCGTAATCGGCGGGGTCAAGCAGGCCGTCGTCCGCCAGCAGATCGAGATCGATAAAGTAGGGATTGCCCGCGTAAGTCGAGAAGGACTGGTAGGGCGAATCGCCAAAGCCCGTGGGGCCAAGTGGCAGCACCTGCCAGATCGTCTGACCGGCGGCGGCGAGAAAATCGCAGAACGCGAAAGCCTCCTTGCCGAAGGTGCCGATCCCGTGCTTGCTCGGGAGCGAGGAGATATGCATCAAAATGCCGCTGCGTCTCATAAACAATCGTTCCTTAAATTACTTTCTTCAAAAAATACGGGATAGAGGATGAGAAGGCTCATCAGGCAGAGGACCGCGATTCCGCCGAACACCAGCGGGATCAACGCCCACCAGCCGAGCCACAGGATAAGCGCCAGCACGGCCAGCGGAATAACCAGCAGCAGGGTGCGCCGCCAGTTCAAAAGCGCCAGCCCCACGGCGGCGGTCAGGCAGGCAAAGCCTCTCTTCTTTCCCTGCGCAAAGAGGGGGAAGAGATAAAAGCAAAGCAGCGTGGCCAGCGCGCCGAGCCCCAGCGCCCAGGGCAGGAGCGGGTGATTCACGGCCCAAGCCAGCAGGGCCAGGGCGGGGAAGACCAGCAAAAAAAGCCCGGGCAGCGCGCGGACAAAACCCTTTTTGAAGGCCTGCCAAAAATCGTCCCACAGAAAGGTGTGGCCGTCGCGCACAAGGTTTTCGCAAACCGCCGTTAAGCCGCAGAGCGCGGCGGGCGCGGTGAAAACGGGCAGCGAAAACAGCAGGGCCAGCACGCTGAGGTAGACCAGTTTGGCGAAATGATTGGAGAGCACAAACCCAAAACGCTTGAGCCCCCGCGCGGGCGGGGGCTCTGTTACCCCCGGCCCGGGGAGAAAATGCTTTCCTCTTAATTTATCGAATAGTGCCATTTCATTCCTAATCCCGCGTAGGGGCGGCTGTTCGCCGCCCGTGAAGGCGGGCGATTGATAATCGCCCCTACTCAGTCGGCCCCAGCAGATTCTTTTCGGTCTCGGGGTCAAAGAGCTGCACGACGTTTTCACCGAACTTGAAGGGGATCTTCGTGCCGTGCGCGATGCCGCTGCGGTACTCGGGCGGCAGGGCGTTGGTGGACAGGCGCAGGATCGCCCGCTGCTCTAAGAACTGATAGGTCTTGCCCTGCGCGGCCAGGCCCTCGTAGTCGTCGTGCGGCAGGGCCTCCTGCTTGCCGTCGAACTTCACGTGCACATAAAGCTCCGAACCCATCATCTCGGTCAGGTCCACTTCCGCGAAGACCACGCCCTCGTCGCCCGGGTCGGCCAGCATGGTATGCTCGGGCCGCACGCCCACGATAACGGGCATATTCTCGACGTCCTTGGGCAGCTGGGCGGCCTTGGCGTCGGCCAGCTGAATGTCCGCGCCGCCGAAACTCATGACGGCCTTGCCGTCTTTCGCGGTGAGCGTCGCCTTCCAGAAGTTCATCTGCGGCGCGCCGATAAAGCCCGCGACAAAGAGGTTGTCGGGGTGATCGAAAAGTTCCTGCGGCGTGCCGATTTGCAGGATAAAGCCGTCCTTCATGATGACGATACGATCGCCTAATGTCATGGCCTCGGTCTGGTCATGCGTGACGTAGACAAAGGTCGTATTGATACGCTGGCGCAGGCCGATGATCTCCGCGCGCATTTGGTTGCGCAGTTTGGCGTCCAGGTTGGACAGCGGTTCATCCATTAAGAACACCTGTGGCTCGCGCACGATGGCGCGGCCGATGGCGACGCGCTGGCGCTGGCCGCCGGAGAGGGCCTTGGGTTTGCGTTGCAAAAGTTCGGTAATGCCCAAAATCTCCGCCGCCTCGGTGACCTTCGCGTGGATTTCCTTCTTGGGCATACGGCGCAGCTGCAGGGAGAAGGCGATGTTTTCATAGACCGTCATGTGGGGATAGAGCGCGTAGTTTTGA
>WRCT01000014.1 GCA_009783775.1 Clostridiales bacterium
CATGGCCGCGTGGGACGAAGAGTAAATGTACAATGTACAAACTACAAACTACAATTGAGGTAACAGGCGCTTAACACCGCCTGTTTTTTATTAGATTTGGCCACTAACCGTCTTTTTCCATGACGTCATTGCGGGCTTGACCCGCAATCTCTCTCGATTTGAGATTGCGGCTCAACCCACCCCAACAAGTCTGCGGACTTGTTGGGGACCCCGGGGGCCGCAATGACGATTAGTGTACAAATCTATTTTATAAATCATTCAAAGGAAAAACCGCAGGTTTTTCTTCCTTAATTGTAGTTTGTAGTTTGTACATTGTAGTTTATCTATGGTATAATATCTCCATGCTGGGGTGGAACAAGCTAAACTGGAAAGACCGCGACCTGTCCGTCAAGTACATCGACGTGCTGGACGGCGTGCGCGCTTTTTGCGTGCTCATCATCGTCTGGTTCCATTTCTGGCAGCAGACCTGGCTCATGCCTGTCTATCCCACGCCGTTTTTAAGCTGGCTCGGCATTGAGCAGATCGACCCGAACCTGCTGCGCCGCGTGGGTTATCTCTTTGTGGACGCGCTCATGCTGCTGTCCGCGTTTCTCTTGTTCCTGCCTTATGCGCGGTCGATGTTTTTAGGCGAGCCGGAGCCGAGCGTCAAGTCGTTCTACAAGCGCCGCGTCGCGCGGATCGTGCCTTCTTATGTGCTCTGCATTCTCATTATGCTGGTCATCGCCCTTGTGCAGGGCAACTATCACGGCGACTGGAAGTTTATGCTGAAAGATGTGTTCACGCACCTGACCTTCACGCATATGTTTTTCCCCGACACCTATATCTTCTCGCAGCTCAACGGCGCGCTTTGGGTCATAGCGATTGAGGTGCAGTTTTATTTGGTCCTGCCCTGGCTGGCCAAGCTGTTCAAAAAATATCATCTGCTGGTACTCAGCGGCGTGATGGCGGTCGGGCTCGGGTTCATCTACGGGTTCGGCAGCGCCTGGATACGGGCGGGGGAGGCCGGACTGGATCGGCCGATCGCCATGATCTACAATCAGTTCCCCACTTTTCTGCCCGTCTTCGCCATCGGCATGGGCTGCGCCTGTCTCTATGTGCTCTATGTCAAACACTGCAAGTGGAAACGCGCCCTGGGCCTGCCCATGGCCGCCGTGGCGATCTTCGCGCTCACTTTGATCTGGTCCATGATGGAGGCCTGTATGCGCGCGCCGAACGTGCAGGTCTGGCAGATGATGTATCGCCTGCCGCTTGCGGGCGTCTTTGCCCTGTTTATGCTCTCGCTCGCGCTGGCGGCCAAACCCTTGCAGGTCTTTTTCGGCAACCCGATCACAAAATGGCTGGCGGCCATCTCTTATAATTTATTCATCTGGCACCAAATGCTCCTGGTTTGGATGCGCCAGAGTTTCGGCTTTGGCAGTGGCGGCGACGTGGCCACCGCGGGCCCGCATATGCAGTGGATCCTGACCGTGTTGGGGCTGATCGTCTCGCTTTTCATCGCCTGGCTTGCCACCACCCTGGTGGAAAAACCGATGGCGAATCTGATCTTGCGGGCGCGGGCACGGGCGCGGGCGCCTCAAAAACCAAAGGACCTGCCCACCGACCGTTTCCTTCATGTCGTTTTGGCGGCCTCCGCGTCGCAATCTGCAAAAGAAGGGGATTGCGGGCAGGCTCAGTCCGTGGCCGTGCCGGAAAGCTCCTTGTAGGATTCCAGCTCCGCCTTGGATTGGGGCGGCGTGGGGATCAGGCCCGTGCAGTCATGGGCCGAGCTGGACTTTAAGGTATCGGAAAAGGTGCAGTTGTAGGGGTCTTTCTTTTTCATTGGGATAGTTTGGCGGACGGCAGAGGGAAATATACGGAGGGAGGAATGAGGGGTGAGGGATGAGGGGTGAGGAATGAGGAATGAAGGAAGAAAATCTTTGCAGATTTTCAACAATTATTGGCTAACAATCGAAAATTTGCACAGCAAATTATCCTCCATTCCTCATTCCTCATGCCTCACTCCTCATTAAATTATCCTCCATTCCTCATGCCTCACTCCTCATTAACTAGTGCACATAACAAACGGAGGAAAAAACTATGTTGCGATTGGGTGTGGATATCGGCGGCACGAATGTCGCAATGGGATTGGTGGACGAGGCGGGTCGGGTCGTTTTTCGCGGCTCGAGCCCCTTTCTCTATCCGCACGATCCGGCAGGGGAAGTCAAGGCTATCATCGACCAGATCCAAAAGACCTGCGCGGACGCGGGGATAAAACCCTCTGAATTGGAAATGATCGGCCTGGCCGTGCCGGGCAGCGTGGACATGGAAAACGGGGTCGTCATTCACGCGCACAATCTGGGTTTTCACAATCTGCCCCTGCGCGCCTTGATTGCCGAGGCGCTGGAGGTGCCGGTTTTCCTCGCCAATGACGCGGACGCTGCCGCGCTGGCGGAGTGGAAAGTCGGCGCGCTGCAGGGCTGCGGGACGGCGGCGCTGATCACGCTCGGCACGGGCGTAGGCGGCGGTCTGATTTTGAACGGCAAACTCTGGTCCGGCGGCAGGGGCAACGGCGTCGAGCTGGGGCATATGATGCTCAAACACGGCCACGCGCCCTGCTCATGCGGCAATCTGGGCTGCGTGGAAAGCTATTGCTCGGCCACGCGGCTGGCGCGCGACGGCGGCCTGGGCTCGGCCAAGGCGGTCTTTGACGCGGCGGCAAGCGGCGACCATAGGGCGCAAACCCTGCTCGCGGACTATATCGACGACCTGGGCTCGGCTTTGGCGTCGATTGTCAACCTGCTCGACCCGGAACGCATCGCCATCGGCGGCGGCGTCAGCGGTGCGGGCGAGGCGCTGCTCGCGCCCCTGCGTGAAAATATGGCCCTCAAATGTTTCTTTGCCACCCCGCCTGATCTCGTCTGCGCGACCCTTGGCAATGACGCGGGTTTTATCGGCGCGGCGATGCTGGGCTAGTGGTCAGTGGTCAGTGGTCAGATAAAAGGGACGCGCTTGCGTCCCTTGATGTTATCTCCCGCGTGAGTGGTCTTTTGTGTTTTTCGCGTGTTTCGCGGTTTGTCAATCCTCCGTCAGGCTATGCCTGCCACCTCCTTTCAAAAGGAGGCTTATCTCGCGTGAGCGATCTGGAATCTGGAATCTGGAGTCTGGAGAAAATTACGCCAATAATTTCTCCAGCGCCGCAATCTTCAAGCACTCCACCAACACCTGCATAGCCTGCGTAATTTCCTCCAACGTCACGAACGTCGGCGCGATGCGCAGGTTGCTGTCGTCCGGATCAAAGTTGTTCGGATAGGACGCGCCCGCCGGCGTGAGCGTCACGCCCGCCTCTTTACACAACTGGTGCGCGCGCTTGGCCGTGCCGGGCATGGCGTATAGGCTGACGAAATAACCGCCGTTCGGCTTGCTCCACTTGGCGATGCCCAGCGGCGCGATCTCCTTGTCTAATGCGTCCAGGACCGCCTCGAACTTGGGCCGTACGATCGCCGCGTGCCTGGCCATCAGCGCCTTTACCGTCGGCAGATCCTTCAGGAAACGCACGTGCAGCATTTCGTTCACCTTGTTGTAGCCGATGGTCTGCAAGCCGATCAGTTTGGCCAAATGCGCCAGCTGCTCCGGACCCGCCGCGAAAGCGGAGACGCCGCCGCCCGCGAAGGTGATCTTGGAGGTGGAGGCAAAGGTAATGCACATATTGGGCCGTCCCGCCGCCGCGCAAAGCGCGAGGATATTCGGGATATCTTTGACCTCATCAAAGATATCATGCACGACATAGGCGTTGTCCCACAGGATCACAAAATCGGGCGCGGCGGGTTTCAGGTTCGCCATACGCTCGCAGACCGCCGCCGAATACACATACCCGTCCGGGTTGCTGTACTTGGGCACGCACCAGATCCCCTTGACCGCAGGGTCGGCCACGGCGGCCTCTACCGCGTCCATATCCGGCCCGTCGGGGCTCATGGCGATGGGGATCAGCTCCATACCGAAGGACAGGGAGAGGTGGAAGTGCCGGTCATAACCCGGGCAGGGGCAGAGAAACTTGACCTTTTCCTCCTGGCTCCAGGGATGCGGACTGTTCCACAGGCCGTTGGTATAGGCCTTGGCGACCGTGTCATACATCAGCTGCAGGCTGGCGTTGCCGCCCACAAAAACCTGCGCGGGGTCCACGTCCATGATCTCGGCGAACAGTTTTTTCGTGGAGGGCAGGCCGCCCGGGTTGCCGTAGTTGCGCGTGTCCACGCCGTCCAAAAAAAAGTCCTGCTCGGTTATCGCGCCGAACATACCATTGGAGAGTTGCACCTGTTCCAAATTGGGCTTGCCCCGGGTGATGTCGAGCTTTAAGCCCTTGCCCTTTGCCAGTTCATAGCTCGCGCGCGCCTCAGCCAGCGCCAGCAGGCGTCCTGCTTCATTCATTTCCGCATAAGATTTCATCATTCGTTTCCTCATTTCAAGTTTTCACTATATTACCCGCTTTGTCGATAAAAAGCAAGCTATTTAAGATTCCAGACTCCAGATTCCAGATTCCGGTAGGGCGGGGGCTTGCTCCCGCCGCTTATTTCCGGATTATATTTTCATTATAATCGTACAAAATAGAAACATGGATTACGTACAAATTCTTTTGACCACCCTGTTGTCCGTGGTCACGCTGTTTGCGCTGGCCAAGCTCATGGGCAACAAGCAGATGAACCAGCTTTCGATGTTCGACTACATCGTGGGCATTACGATCGGTTCCATCGCGGCGGACCTGGCCTTTGACCCCGAAAACCCGCAATTCAAATTCATGAGCCTGGTGATCTTCGGCCTGCTGGCTTTTTTGATCTCCGTCGTCACGAACAAGTCCCTCAAACTGCGGCGGATCATCACCGGCCGGCCGATCCTGCTCTTTGACAACGAGACCCTCTACCGCAAGAACTTCACCCGCGCGCGCATGGACATCAACGACTTTTTGTCGCTGGCGCGGGTCAACGGCTACTACAGCCTGCAAGATATCTCCACCGCGATCCTGGAAATCAACGGCCAGGTCAGCTTTCTGCCCAAATCGGGCAAGCGGCCGGTCAATCCCGAGGACCTGGGCCTTTCGCCCACGCAGGAGCATACGCAAATCAATTTGGTGCAGGACGGGATTTTGATGGAGGAGAACCTCAAGCAAACCGGCCGCAGCCTTTCCTGGCTGCGCGAAAAACTGGCGGAGAAAAATGTGCACTCACTCAAAACTGTATTCCTCGCCTGCCTTGACGCGGACGATACGTTTACGGTTTACGAGAAGTGAAAACTACAATGTACAAACTACAAACTACAATGGATGAAGAAAACCCCCGGGGTCCCCGCCCAGCACCTGGTATCCGAACCAGGCGCTGGAGGGGGTGGATTGACGGGTTTTCCTCTGAATGATGCGTTCAAGATATCCATCAAATGTGCCGTCGAGAGCGGCACTCCTCCATTGTAGTTTGTACATTGTAGTTTGTAGTTTACACCCGCAAAGCAAGCGCCCTCGCGTACAATTCTTTCTTTGGCAAATCAAAAATTTCTGCCGCTATTGCAGCCGCGTCCTTGACCGAGTGTTCGGCAAGCAGGGCGCGCAGCTTGACGTCGATCTCCTCCTGCGAATGTGTGGCCGCGCGCGCTTGCGGCAAAACGGCGATTACGCATTCGCCCTTGGGTTCGGTTTCAAATTCCGCGATAAGGGAGGAGAGCGTGCCCCTGTGCGCGGTCTCAAAACGCTTGGTCAATTCACGCAGCACGGCGGCGGGGCAGTCGCCCAAAAGCGCGTGCAATTCCGCGAGCGTGGCGCGCACGCGGCGCGGGCTTTCGTAGAATAAAATCAAATGCGGAAGGTTTGCGGCCTGCGCAAGAATTTTGGCGCGGCCCTTTTTATCGCGCGGCAGAAAACCAAAAAAGCTGAAGGGCGCGGCGGGCAGGCCCGACAATACGGCGGCGGTCAGCACCGCGCTCGGGCCGGGCAGTACGGTAAAGGGCAGGCCGCGTTCGACACAAATTGCCACCAGCCGCGCGCCCGGGTCGGAGATACCGGGCATACCCGCGTCGGAGACATATACGACGGTCTTGCCCTCGGCCAGCATTTCGGCCAGCTGTTCGGCCCGCGCCTGTTCGTTGTGCGCGTGGCAGCTGAACAACGGTTTTTTGATATCCAAATGAGAAAGCAGCAGTCCCGTACGCCGCGTGTCCTCGCAAAAAACCGCGTCACAGGCCGCCAGCGTGTCAATGACGCGTCCGGTGATATCCGATAAATTTCCGATTGGGGTGGCGGCAAGGTATAGCATTAGTTTTTCACCAAACGCAGATTCTCGCCCGAGAGACGGTAAATGCCGAAGGAGTTGGTGTCATACAGCCGCGTGGAGACGCGCTCGCCGTAGCGCTCCGACAATTCCGCGTAATCCAGATTTGTGATGATGACCGTGGGCCTTCGGCCCAGCAGGCGCTCGTTGAGCACATGAAAGATACTCTCCACCGTAATGCTCGGGATCAAGGGCTCAATGCCCAGATCGTCCAGCACCAGCAGCTGCGGCTGCGTGTAGCGAAACAGTCGCTCTTTGCGCTCGGAAATGCCCTCCATGATATCGGAGATAAAACGATAGGCGGTTGTGCGCAGGGCGGTGGTCCCGCCCGAAACGGCGCGGTGGGCGATGGCGTTGCCGAGATAGGACTTGCCCAGCCCGGGCTGTCCCAGGAGCAGCAGGTGCGCGGGGGAGGGGTTTGGCCGATCCCCCCTGTCGGCTGCGCCGACATCCCCCCTCGGAGAGGGGGGCAATGCGTCCGCCCAGGCCTCGCAGACCTTTTTCGTGGCCAAGGCGTTTTTGCGCTGCGGTTCGGTGGGATAAACGCTTTCATCAAAGGCCTCAAAGGTTTCGGTGGCGTTGATCTGCGCGCCGTCCGCCAGATATTGCTGGAGCAGCAACAGATGGCAGCTGCACGGCTGGCGTATCGGATCGCCCACATAACCCGTGTCCCCGCAGTAGGGGCAGGAATAGATGGGGTCCAAAAAATCCTTGGGCAGCCCGTTTTGCAGCAGGATCATATCCTGCTCATGCTGCAATTGGGTGAGCCGCCGCTTGCCCTCGTCCGATGTGAACCGGCGTTTGGCGACATCCAAAAGCAGGGTCAGCTTTGCGGCGGCAATTTGTTTGAGGCGCGGGTGTTTTTGCGCGCACTCATCAAACCGCTGCTGCTGCTTTTGGCGGTTTTCCTTTTGCACGCGGGCGTAGTATTTTGTCAACTCAGGGTGCATCGGACACTAATCTCCCCCTTAAAAGCGTTGCATCTTGGCGGCCTTTTTCGCCGCCGACGGTGTCGCCGTCGTTCAACGTAGGCCGCCTGCTACGATTCTCTCCTGCTCCTTGTCGGCGGCAAAAAAATCTCACCAATCTCCTAACGCTTTTAAGGGGAGATTAGTGTATATCCTCGGTCAAATCCGCGATTAGGTGCTCCACCTGCTCGTTCGTATAATTATGCTGCGCGTAACCGTGCGCGGCGGGATTTTTGCGGCGGTGCGTGCCCTGCGCGCGCGGGGCTTTTTCCAGCTGTTTTTTTGCGTCCCCGACGGTGCGCACGCCCAGCTCGCTCCAGCCCGTCAGAATCGTCTTGAGCTTGCCATAGGGCCGCTCGGCTGTCGCGCAGGCCTCGGCGGCCAGCAGGATCACTTCGCGGGGCAGGCCCTTTTCCTCCAGATACATTTGCACCTGCGCCAGGTGCGTGGGGGTGGGCGGCTCCACCTTGCCCATCTTGGCAAAGACCTCGCGGCAGAAAGCGCGCAGCGTTTCCCGCTGGGCGGCCTCGCCCTCGATCTGCGCCTTTGTGGTCTTGCGCTGGGCATGGAGCGCCTGCAGCCGGTCGTTTAAGATCGTAAAGGTCGGGCTGCCCACATCGGTCAGCTGGCCGCAGACGGTCAAGATCGCCTCCGGGTCAAACCCCCAGTCACGCTGCCAGGTCTCATAAAGCCGCATTTCGTCCTGCGTGGGTTTGCGCCGCTTGTTCCAGCGTTTCAGGACCTCCAGCGCGCCGTGATGGCTCTGGGCATAATCGTCCAGATAGGCACGCGCCTGCTCAAATGTGCGAATTTCGCTCAAACTCCACGTTTCGGCGACCTTTGTGATATAATTGACGGAGACGCGGCTGCCCTTCTGCTGCATACAGTGCGCGACCAGCTCCAAAACCGCGCCCTCGTCGAGCAGGAAAAGCTCCATACAGTCATAGATATGGCGCAGCTCGGAGGCGGAAAACTCCCTCGGCGCCGTGAGCGCGTGCAGGGAGGTCAAAAACCGGCGGTACTTGGTCGGGGTGGCGGTCGTCACGGCAGGCTGTGTTGCCAACAGATACTCCACCGTAAGCGGGTCGTCGCCCGCAATGTGCACAAGGCCCCTGTTCTGCCAGTAGACAAAGGCCTTTGTGACGCGGGCCGGCGAAAGCGCCAGCGCGTCTGCGACAGACAGGCCGCGCATGGACGGGTGGTAGCAGAGCATCAGGCCATACAGATACACCGTAACGTCCACCGGGTCGGCGTCGGGCATAAATTCGGAGAGGAAGAGATTGTCAACGGGGGTCAGCTCACGCCTTGACGCCTCCGTGGAAAAACGGCAGATCATGATTCATTATAGCACGGCAAACTTTCGTTGACAACGAAGAAATCATAACAGTGGGCAGTGGGCCCGCGTAGGGGCGATGCACCACCCAACCCAGCACCCAGACCGTATTCTGGGTGGCAGGGTCGGGGCCCGGATCAATCGCCCGCCGCAGTGAGCAGTGGGCAGAGCCGCTCACGCGGGAAAGCCTCCTTTTGCCAGGGTTCCCAGCACCTAGTATCCGAACTGGATGCTGGGCGGAGGATTGACAAACCACGAAAAGATGAACTTCTCGCGCAAGAAGTTGGGCGCGCGGCTCGTGCGACAGGATGAGCAGACCGGACAGTACTTTTTGGATATAGAGCTGTAGCGTCTTGCCCGTTCACAAACGCGTAAAAATTTATTCATAATTTGTTAAAACTTTTCTTGCATTTATCAATAGATGGTGGTAGAATGATTTTGAGTTTCAAGATATTGTGGTTTTTTTATCATATCTTGGCGGGAGGCAGTGTGCGTATCATCGCGGGAACGGCACGGGGAAGGACCATTGAGACGCCGCAGGGACCGGACACGCGGCCCACGCTGGACAGGGTGCGGGAGGCCCTGTTCGGTATGCTGCAGTTTGAAATCGCGGGCAGTACGGTCCTGGACCTGTTTGCGGGTTCCGGCGCAATGGGGCTGGAGGCGGCCTCACGCGGCGCAAAACGGGTCGTTTGCAATGATGTAAGTCCCGTTTGCGTCAAGGTCATCACGGAAAATTGCGAGAGGCTGGGGTTTGGCGGAACGGTTCGGGTCATGCAGGCGGATTACGCCGCGGCCTTGGACCGACTGCGGACAGAGGGGGACTTCTTCGACATTGTCTTTTTGGACGCCCCCTATCAAACCGCATTTGCAATTGACGCTTGCCAGCGCCTGTTCGGTTATGGTATGATAGCCGATAACGGAATCGTGGCGGTGGAGCATCGCACGGGCACGCAGCCTGCCCCGCCGGCGGGCGCGCGCTTGATCAAGACGCGAACCTACGGCGACTGCGCCATAACATTGTTTGAGAGGGAAATCCCATGAAGATTGGCGTGTATCCGGGCAGTTTTGACCCGTTTACGGTGGGACATCTCGATGTGCTCACCAGCGCCTGCCGCCTGTTTGACGAGGTCTATGTGGCGGTGCTCAAGCACCCGTCGAAACACGCGGTCTTTACCGACAGCGAGCGGCAGGAGATGATCCGGCGGGTCGTGGATACCGAGGGCCTGGCCAACGCCAAGGTGGCCTGTTTTGACGGGCTGCTGGTGGATTACGCCAAGCAGGTGGGCGCGTCCCATATCATTCGCGGCCTGCGCGCGATCACGGATTTTGAATACGAGTTTCAGATCGACGCGGTCAACCGCCATCTCGCGCCCGATCTGCACACGGTTTATTTTATGGCAAGTCCCAAGCATTCGTTCTTAAGCTCGAGCAATGTGCGGGAAATCGGAACATACTGCGGGAACATCGTGGGGCTGGTGCCGCAGTGTAACATAGAAATTATAGGGGAAAGGTTGGCAAGGCAATGAGCAGCGCGCAGACAATGAAAATTTTCAACATCATCTCGAAGATCGAACAGGTACTGGAGGAGAGCCCGAAGAGCAAATTCGGCGCGAACAACCGCCGCGTGGTGGACGTGGAACTGCTTTACGATATGCTGGGCGACCTGAAGGTCACGATCCCCGAGGACATCCGCCGGGCGGGCGGCGTGATCGCCGAAAGCGAAAAGACCCTGCGTGACGCGAACGAGCAGGCCGACGAGATCCTCACGGCCGCCGAGCAGGAGGCCGACGAGCTGACCCGCCAGGCACAGGACGCGGCGGAGAAGGTTTACAACCAGGCGGTCGAGGAATACAACGCCCTGGTGAGCGAGACCTCCATCTTCCAGGAGGCCCGCGCCCGCGCCGCGCAGACGGTCGCCGAGGCCGAGGAGCAGGCGGGCATTATCATGGACAACTCCAAGCGCTACGCGGACGATATCCTGGCCGACGTGCAGCGTTATCTCTATCAGTATACGAAGATCTTAAACGAAAACCGCGAGCAGCTGGACGCGCCGCCCGCGCCCGAGCCGCCGAAGGCCCGTCGGGCCGCCGCGCCCGAGCCGCAGCCCGAACCGCTCCGCCGCAATGCAGGACGGGGGCTTGCTCCCGCCGTGGAGGAGGATCCCTACGAAAAACCCGTGCCGCGTTCACGTCCCGCGCCCGCGCCCGAACCTGAAGCGGAATACTATGACGACGAATACCAAACAGGCGAAACGCCCAAGAAACGCGGCTGGTTCAAGCGTATGCTGGAGGGCGACGCGGAGGAGGAGTACGAGGGCGACTGGGACGAGGAAGTGGCCGCCGAACCGCCCCAAAAGAAACGTTTCAAGCTCTTTGAGCACGTCTCCGTCGAGGACGACGACGGGTACGACGACGAATATGATTACGAATAGCGCTGCGCTTCGGCAGAGTGACTGCGGTCACTCTGCCGTTTAGGTTTCACGGCATTTTCTTGTCCGGCACCTGGACCGTATTCTAGGTGCCGGACGGCCAGAAAATACCGCAAGGTGTGGGCTGGCGGCCGCACAGGTCGCCCTTGCCCACTTATTTTTGCGGGCTCAAGGGGTTGTGACCCCTTGAGAATCCCCTGGGGCTTGCACCTCCGGAGAGTTTGCAAAAATCGGGATTGACAACGAAATGAAATATGTTATAATGGTTTTCGCGTCATGCGGGAGTAGCTCATTTGGTAGAGCGCAGCCTTGCCAAGGCTGAGGTGGCGGGTTCGAGCCCCGTCTCCCGCTCCAGGGGAAGATGGTTTCCCCTTTTTATGCCTCCTTAGCTCAGCTGGCTAGAGCACCTGACTCTTAATCAGGGTGTCCTGGGTTCGAGTCCCAGAGGGGGTACCAAGAAAGCCGCTCTGCGGCTTTTTTATACTGTTCAATCTTCACTTTTCATTTTTCGCTGCTCTCAAAAACCTTCGCTTGAGCGGCCATTTTTTTATTGTTGACGTTCCCGAAAATGTTCACAAGCCGGCGAGGCTGTTTCCCTTTTTTTCAGTCTCGGATACACGCAATGGCCATAGGATATTGCGCTGTAACTTCGGCCATATTTGATGTAATGCTGCCTGAAATGCTTGCAGTTTTTGCATACTTTATCTTTATTCATCAGTTGCTTTTCTCCATCTATATTAAGATACCTTATGATACTTTAAGCGAATTGTATCACATTGTCGTAAGGTATACAATTATTTTATAAAAATAAATGAATGGGGCGATTAAAATGGGATACAATGAGCTTAAATACAGACAAAGATTTACTACGTCAATAGATAAAAACATATTAAAGGCTTTCTTTGAATTGTCCAAAATCAACAAGCAACCCAAGAGTTGGTTGATGGACGAAGCATTGGAGGATCTATTGAGAAAAAACGGAGTGGAAGTTCAAAAGGCGAGGGACGAAAAATAAAGAAAATCAAACCCAAAACATTTCATGAAGTGCTCAAGGGCATACGCCGCGATTGGGGCGGGATAAACCCGACCACTAAAGTTATCGAGGACAAGACAAAATACAACCGCGCAAAAGAAAAGCAGGCAGTCAAGAGTGCTCTGAAAGAAGATTCTTCGCCAAGACCCTTCGGCGGGTAAGATCCTTCGGCGGAACGCCTCAGGATGACATTGCGGTGCCACCTCAGGGCAACGCTGTGGCGTTGGCTCAGAATGGCAAATCTGTTTCGTGTTTTTTCGTGTGTTTCGTGGTCGAAAAATCCCCTCGCCGCAGCGAGTTCGCACCCTTCGCGGTTAAAAAGAATCCCCTCTTATCCGCGCGATCATATCCTGCGGGTCGTCGGCCGTAAAGACCGCGTTGCCCGCGACAATGACGGTCGCGCCGGCCGCGCGGCAGAGCGCGGAGGTCTCCGGATTGATCCCGCCGTCCACTTCGATCAGCAGTTCAGGGTTGTGTTCCGCGGCCAGCTTGCGCAGGCGCGCGATCTTTTCGACCGCCTCGGGAATGAATTTTTGCCCGCCGAAACCCGGGTTCACGCTCATGATCAGCACCAGATCGCAGTCGGCCAGCACGTGCTCGCAGGACGAGACGGGCGTGGCGGGGTTGAGCACGACGCCGGCCTTGGCGCCCGCGTCATGGATCTTTTGCAGGGTGCGGTGCAGGTGCCGGTCGGCCTCGACATGGATCGTGATGATGTCCGCGCCCGCGTCGCGGAAGGGGTGGACCCACTTTTCGGGGTCGAGCGTCATCAAATGCACGTCCAGCGGCAGTTGGGTCAGGGGCCGCACCGCCGCGCACATCGCGGGCCCGAAGGTGATATTCGGCACAAAATTGCCGTCCATCACGTCAAAGTGGACCCAGTCCGCGCCCCAGCTCTCCAGGCGCGCCACCGCGCCGCCGATGTCCGCAAAGTTCGCCGACAGAATCGAAGGTGCAATTTTAATCATAACGCCGTTTTCTCCTTGCCTCAATTTCTTCCGCAATCATACTATACCGCCTGTATCGCCCCTGCGTCAAGCGTCCGTCATTGAGCAGTGCCAGCACCCCGCAGTCCGGCTCGGTCAGGTGCCTGCAGCCGGAGAAACGGCAGGGCCCCGCCTCGGCAAACTCGGGATAGCAGACGTCTAAAGTTGCTTGGTCCTCGGGCAGCAGCTCCAGCAGCGAAAAACCGGGCGTGTCCAGCACCGCGCCGCCGAACAGGGGAATGAGCTGCGCGTGCCGCGTGGTATGCCGGCCGCGGTCCGTCTTTTGCGAAAGTTCGCCCACCGCAAGGTTCAACTCCGGCAGCAGCGCGTTGAGTACCGACGACTTGCCCACGGCGGACTGTCCCGCAAAACAGCAGACCAATCCGGTCAGCGCGGCCCGCAGCTCGCCCAAACCCTCGCCCGTCAGCGCGGAGATCAAGAGGGTAGGGAAGTGGCCGTAGTCCTGCCGAAACGTGTCGATCACTTCCGGTCGGGCGCGGTCCATTTTATTGAGCACCAGCACGGGTTCGATGTCCTGCGCGCGGGCCTGGAGGATCAGTTTGTCCGCCAGCAGCCAGTCCGGCTCGGGGTATTCGGCGGAGATCACGATCATCAGCCGGTCCACATTGGCGACCGCCGGACGGACCAGCATATTGCGGCGCGGCAGGATCTCGGTCAGAAACGCGTGCCCCTCTTTTTGCCGGACGATGGTCACACGGTCGCCGATCATGGGCGTGATACCCTGCTTGCGAAACACACCCCGCGCCTTGGCCCGAACGGTCTGCCCGTCCACCAGCGCGTCGTAGAACCCGCCGACGCCTTTTAATAACAGTCCCTGTTCCATCATTCCGAGAACTTCACGTCCTGCTCGCGCACGACTTCGCCGTTGATCAGCAGCAGCAGCGTGCGGATGACAGGATCGTTGCTGTAGACCGTCGCCGTGACGGTCGCGTTGCTCTCCGCCGCGCGCACGGCCGTGAACACCACAAGGTGGTAGGAGATGTCCTCCGTATTGCTGGTGACGAAGGCGATCTGCACGAGCGACTCGTTCTCGGGAATATCCACGTTAAAGGAGATATCCGCCTTATACTTGCCCGGTGAGGCGCGCGTCACGGTGAGGTGGATCGGCTCCGTCGCGGCCAGCACGATATTTGCCCTGTGCGACTGATCGGCGACCTTGTCCCACAGCGTTTCGTCGGCCTCCGTCTGCACCGTCACAAAGATGTTCGCAAAGCCCGCCTCGGAGAGCAGGCGCAGCGCGTCGGCCAAACTCAGCCCCTCGGCAAAAGGCATTTTGGCAAAGCCCGCCGCGGGCGTCTCCTCCGGCGCGGCGGTCGGGTCGGGGCTGGCCGTGGGTGTGGGCGCGGGCGTGGGCTCGGCCACGGGGCTCAGGCATTGGCTCTGGAACCCGATGAACCAAAACAGGATCAGCAGGATCGGCGTGACCACCAGGGCCGCGATCCAGATATAGGTCGAGGCCGCGCGCTTTTGCGGCGACTTGCTCTGGCCGTTTTCCGACGGACGCTGCCACACAAAATTGCCGTCTGGGTCGGACAGGGCGCGCACCAGATCCCGCCGCATGGTCTTGCAGTCGGGATAGCGTTCCGTCGGGTCCTTTGCCATCGCGCGCAGCACGATATCGGACAGTGCGCGGGGAACGGTCGGGTTCACCTGATTGGGCGGGATCGGCTCGTTCTGCAAATGCATGAGCGCGACGGACACCGAGCTGTCGCCGGAATACGGGACCTGGCCGGTCAGCATTTCATAGAGCGTCACGCCCAGCGAATAGATGTCGCTGGCCAGGGAGACGTCCTCGCCTTTGGCCTGCTCGGGCGAGATATAATGCACCGAACCAATGACCTCCGACCCCGAAAAGGTGCGGGTGGTGGCCTCGGCGTCGCGCGCGATGCCAAAGTCCGTCAGTTTCACCCGACCCCTGCCCGTGATGATGATATTCTGCGGCTTGATGTCCCGATGGATTAAGCCGTGCCCGTGCGCCGTGGCGATCGCGTCCAGCACCTGGCAGGTGATGCTGATGGCGGACTTTAGCGGGAGTGCGCCGGAGGAGGAGATCAGTTTCTTGAGCGTCGGCCCCTCCACATACTCCAGCACGATATAGGGCAGGCCGCGAAACTGGCCCACGCCCAGCGCGCGCACGATATTGTCGTGGGAGAGCTGCAGGGTGGCGCGCGCCTCGCGCTCGAAACGGCGCAGGAACTCGGGGTCCTCCGTGTACTCGGGCTTGAGCATTTTGATCGCCACTGTGCGGCGGTTGTTGAGGTTTACGGCCTTATAGACCCGCGCCATGCCGCCCGTGCCGATCAGGTCCAGGATCTGATATTTTCCGTTGATGATTTCTCCGATCATAACGCGCCTCCGTCATGGAAGGCCAGCACGACCGAGATATTGTCCCGCGCCTCCCGCGCCAGCGCGCGTTCGATCAGCGCGTCGGCCCGATCCTCTAACGGCCGGCCGCAGGCGCAGCAGGCCGCGATCTCCTCGTCGGTGACAAAGTCATACAGCCCGTCCGAGCAGAGCAGGAGCAAATCGCCCTCCGCCCAGGCGCCGGAGAAGGTGTCGCAATCGACAAACTCGTCCGTGCCGATCGCACGCATGATCACATTGCGTTTCGGGTGCCGCGCCGCCGCCTCGGGCGTTAGGATACCCAGCCGCACCAGCTCGCCCACAAAGGAATGATCGCGGGAGACCTGTTTCAATTGCCCGCGCGAAAAATGATAGAGCCGTGAGTCGCCCACATTGGCGGCCTCGAAATGATCCGGCCACAGCAGGGCCGTGACTAAAGTCGCGCCCATGCCGCGCAGGGTCGGGTTCTCGCGCGCCGCCTGCCAAACCGCGCGGTTGCAGGTTGCAAAGGCCTTGGGCAAAAAGTCCGGCTGCTCCGAACCGCCCGTGCAAAAACACTCCCGCAGCGCTCCGACCGTCAGCTCGCTCGCCCGCCGGCCCGCCGCGTGCCCGCCCATGCCGTCCGAGACGGCGAGCAGCGTCAGTTTCGCCCATTGCGTGACCAGGCAGGCGTCCTCATTGCACGCCCTGCGTCCGATATCCGTCCTCTTAACAATCTTCATTTAAGAACCTTTCTCCGCAGTTGCCCGCAGGCGCCCGCAATGTCCGTGCCCATCTCCCGCCGCACGGTGGCGGAGACCCGATAATCCGCGAGCCAACCGGCGAACCGCTGCGCCTGCGCGCGTGTCGTGCCCTGCAAATCCCGCTCCGCCACGGGGTTGAGTGGAATCAGATTCACATGGCAGAGCGTGTGCGCAAGCAGGTTTGCCAACGCCTTTGCGTCCGCCTGACTGTCGTTTTCGCCCGCGATGAGCGCGTACTCAAATATCACGCGCCGGCCCGTCTGCTCCGCGTAGGCGTGCGCGGCGGTCACTACCTCACGGATCGGGTAGGCCGCGTTGATCGGCATGAGCTTGCTGCGCTGCGCGTCCGTGGCCGCGTGCAGGGAGACCGACAGCGTGACCGGCGGCGCCTCGCTTGCAAAGCGTCTCATCATGGGCACGATCCCGCAGGTGGACAGCGAGATATTGCGCGCGCTGATCCCCAGGTCGCCCGTCACGCGCCATAGGAAACGCACCACATTGTCATAGTTGTCCAGCGGCTCGCCGCTGCCCATCAGCACGATATTCGTTACCGTTCGCTCGCCTGCCTTTGCGGGTTCGTCGGCCTCCACGGCGGCGACAAAACCCAGCATTTCCCCGTGGCGCAGGTCGCGCACGCAGCCGTCCAGCGTCGAGGCGCAGAACACACAGCCCATCTTGCAGCCCACCTGCGTGGAGAGGCAGAGCGTATTGCCGTAGCGGTAGCGCATAAGCACGCCCTCGACCAGGTTGCCGTCCTCTAATGCGAAGAGATATTTCACTGTGCCGTCGCGCGTCGAGACAAACTTGCTGTGGACGGACACGCCGCCAAAGGGCAGCGCGTCCAGCTTTTCCCGCAGCGCCTTGGGCAGATTGGTCATAGCCTGCGGCCGCGCGCCGCGCAGCAGCCAGCCATAGACCTGCTTTGCGCGAAACAGGGGCTCGCCCCAAGCGGTCAGCAACTCCGCCAGTTCATCCCGGCTTTTGTCCATCAAGTACATTTCTTCATCTCCGCAAAGTAAAAACCTTCCACCCCGTCCGTGTGCGGAAACCATTGTTGTTCTTTGACGAGCGCAAAATTGAGATTGCCCCGCAGAAAACCCGCGATCTGCTCTTCGTTTTCCCGCCGCGAAATCGTGCAGGTCACATAGAGCAGGGTCCCGCCGGGCCGCACATAAGTCGCGCAAACGTCCAGCAGTTCGCGCTGAATCTTCGCCAGCGCCGCGACATCGTCATCGCCCTTGCGGAATTTGATGTCCGGCTTGTCCTGCAATAGTCCCAAACCGGAGCAGGGCACGTCCAGCAGCACGGTGTCAAAACACTCTCCATAGGCGTTATCCCATTGTGCCGCGTCACGGCAGGCGGTCGCCGCTTTCACGTGCAACCGTGTTAAAGTGGCGTCCAGCAAGGCCAGGCGGTGGGGGTGCAGTTCCCAGCAGGTCAGGTCAAGTTCGCCCTGCGCCAGCGAATAGAGATAGGCGCTTTTACCGCCCGGCGCGGCGCAGGCGTCCAGGATTTTTTTGCCCCGCACATCGCCCAGTGTGCGGCAAACCGCCATCGCGGCCTGGCCCTGCACCGTCAAGCCGCCCGAGACAAAAAGCGGGTGTTCCGTCACGGCAAAACCGCGTTCCAAACAAAAACAATTCTTGTCCAGCCGCCCCATGCGATAGGGCACGGGCAGAGCCGCCGCCACCTCCGCGTTGGTGGTGGGATATTGCGCGCGCACGGTCATGCCCATGGCGGGCGCGGTCAGCAGGTCTTCGGTGAAATTCTCGCCATAGACCTGCACCCATTCCCGCGCCGCCCATTCCGGGCAGCCGTATTGGATCACAAAGCGGTCCACGGGATCCGTGGGCAGGGGCGGGGGAGACGCTATCAGCGCGGGCAGCTTGCGCAGCACAGCATTGACCAAGGCGCAGCTTGACGCTTTACCGATCTCGCGGCAGAGCGCCACGCCCTCCGAGACGGCGGCGTGCGACGGCACGCGCATATAAAGTATCTGCGCGGCGGAGAGCCGCAGCACATTGCGCACGAGCCGTTTCTGCCGCTTGGCCAAATGCGCCAACAAAAAATCAATATAGGAGAGGTGTTCGAGCGTCGCGTAAACGGCGGCGTAAGCCCAGTCACGCTCCTTTCGCGTAAGGCTGTCGGGCAGCTGTTTCAACCGCAGATTGGCCCAGGCGCCGTCCTCCGCGATATCGACCAGCGCCTCCAATGCGATCCGACGCAGGCTGCTCACGAGAGAATTTCTCCTATTATATTGTTGCCCCGCAAAAAGGCTTTCG
>WRCT01000015.1 GCA_009783775.1 Clostridiales bacterium
AAATGGTTGCGTTCTCGCAACAGGTGACCTGCGACATTTGGGTAAAAAACCATGAGCGTCCCGCTTTTCTGACCGCGCTCGCGGCGCAATTCAGCGTTCAGATTACGGCGGAACCCCTTTGCGAATCAGAACGCCCCTTTCCCTTGGAGGCTTGATGAAGAAATTTCTGGCCATTTTGCTGCTGCTTACGCTCTGCGCGATTGCCCTGCCAACCGCGCGGACGGCCCTTGCGGCGGACCCCATCGAAATGACCATCACCTACGCGCCTGATACCGAGTTATCCGATTCGGGTCGGGTCGCGTGGATCAAATTCACCCTGCACAATAAAACCAACGCAGCCTACGCGCTGTCCGGCGCGGTGATCGAAAGCGTGGCTTTCGCCGCGCCGCGTGTCGTGCCCAGCCTCACCATTCCCGCCAACTCCGTCTCCGATGTCACGGTCAATAATGTGGACATACAGGGCGACTGGCTGGGCAAGCCGCTTTTCTTTACGCTGCGCTGGGAGACGGGCGTACCCTCCGTTGCCTATAGCGTGACCGCCAGCATTGTGATCGAGAAATTTTCCGAGCCGATTATGGTGGTCAAAAGCGTCGCGGTCAAAAACCTGGTGCGCGTCGGCGGCACGTTTGAAGTGAAGTACACCTTAAGCAACCCCACCAAGTTTGATATGACGGGCCTTGTTCTGCGCGATGAGAATGTCAGCCAGGGTAATATCCCGCTCACCAAAACGACCTTGCAGGCGGGGGAGACCATGACCGTCACCTTCACCGGCACGATGGGCGACAACAACATCAGCTCCCGACCCGTCGTGGCCTATACCGTGCGCAACAAGAATACCGAGACACAGGCAGAAACGACTATTCTCGTGGAGAGCGTGACCGTCGCGCTGGCCTTTGACGTACAGCCCTACCCGCCCACGCCGGAGGGCACGACCTTTGCCCTGATTGTGACCAACTCCGGCACGCAGACCATGACGGACATTCGTGTATTTGACGATATCAACACCCTTGTCATGGACAAGTTTGCCTTGGACGCGGGCGAAAGCAAGTCGTTTTCCTTCACCATCACGCCGCCCAGCGCGGCGGGGCAAATGCGCCAGGTCAGTTTTCGTGCAACCGCAGTAGACATCTTCGGTATGCCCTTTGCCCATCAAGACCCAAACACCTATGACGCCGTGCCTTATATCGAATCCGAACAGGTCAATCTCAGCCTGATCGTCAAGCTGACCTCATTGTACTATGACGCGAGCGGTTCCCTCTTCGGCCTCTTTGACTTTGAAATCCGCAACTACTCCCAGGTCTCCATTCGGGAGGCAAAGGTGCTGGAAAGCCAGGTGTTCACGGCCGCCCCCGTCTTTGAAGTCGCCGCGCTCAGCACGGGTGTCACGGCCTTTCAGCGGGAGTACAAGCTGACCGATATCAAGACCCTGTCCTTTGTGCTGTCGGCAAGCGACATCTCCGGCCAGCTGCACGGCACGGAGCCCGTGACCATCGACATCGCGCAGAGCACGCTGGACTTCGGCCCGCATTCACCCCAGCAGCCGGTCGACGGCGCGGGCGCTTCCCTGCTCGGACGGCTCGGGACCACGCTGCTGGTCATTGCCCTTGTGACAGTCGGACTGATCCTTATCGCGGGCCTGGTGGCGCTGGGCCTGTACCGCGCGGAGACAGAAGCGGCTCGCCTGCTGCGCAGCAGGCAGGCGCGGGAGGAATCGCCTTTCCAAAACACGCCGCTGATGGATCTCGAGGTGCCGCCCGTATCTGAAGATATCCTTCCGGATATGCCGGACGAAGAGGCAGAAGAGCCCGTCTACGTCGCGCCCGCCAAACTGCGTTACTTGGACACCTATCAGGACGAGCCTGTCAAAAGCGCGCAAACGCCTGCCGCGCCTATCCATGTGCTGCGCGAGGGGCGAAAATGGGGCTTCTTCCCGAGACGCGTTACCATGCCGCGGCAGAAAACACGCCGTCCGCTGGTATGGAACGAGTATCGTATCATACTTCAAAACAGTCAAAAATAAAGCAAAGCGAGGCAGGGGACTATGCGCGTTACACTTCACATGGAAAAACGGGCTATTTCTGTATTTCTCTTCCTGTTGATTCTATTCTCATTTTTGCCGCGACTGACAGCCGCCGCGCCCACCGCGCCAACGCTGCAAGTAAAAAACGGCAACGACGACGGACCGGATTCCCTGCGTGATGTGATCGCGCACGCAAGCGACGGCGACACCATCACCTTCGCGCCCGAGGTTGACTCGGTCATTCTGCGAGGCGGAGAAATCGTCTTCCATCAAAGGAATCTTACCATCGACGGCGGCGCGGGCACCATCCGAATCTATGGCTGGACGGGTGACTTTCGGCTGCTGCACAGCACGGCGGCGACGGGCACGCTGACCCTGCGCGGGCTGACGTTGAGCAACGGCAACGCGCCGGTCGGCAGTGAAAAGGGCTGGGGCGGCGGGTTGCTGATAGACGGAGACGCAGCCTTGATAAACTGCGCCCTTATCTCCAACACGGCTGTCAATGGCGGAGGCCTTGCCGTCAATGGAACAGCCACGCTTGCCGATTGTCTCTTTCGGGAAAACGCGGCGAGCGCCGATGGCGGCGGGCTGTATGCCGGGGCTGACGCCGAGCTGAACCGCTGCGGTTTCGTTGAGAATACGGCGGTCAGCGGCGGAGGCGCCTATATGGCCGGCGCGGCGCGGCTGGAAACCTGCGCCTTTGAGGACAATGCGGCAAGCGGCAGCGGCGGGGGCTTGCGTGTTCGCAATACCGCCAGCCTGAACGGCTGCGCCTTTGAGGGCAATGAGGCGCGCTCGGGCCCGGGCGGCGCCCTGCTTGCCTTTGCGAGTGACTTGTTGATTATGACCAACTGCACGGTGGAGGAGAACATCACCCGCGACACAACCAGCTGTTCCATTGACTGTGCCGCGAACACGTATATCATCCACTCGACCATCGTTAGCAATATGGGCGGCGGAATCTGCGCGGACGCCGCAAACGCAAACCTGTTCAACTGCATTGTCACGGGCAATACCAATGCGGCCGGCACGGCGCCGCGTCAAGTCGAAGGCACGGTAAAGGGCACAGGCAATCTGATCGAAAACGGAACGACCGTCACGCACGCGCAGATATTTGGCGCAAACGCTTTTGGCGAACGAATCGGGTCCACTTCGTTGCTGAGCAACGGCATCGCGGTGAACGCATCGTCAGCCATCACGTCCGTCTCCGGCTCCGGCCTTACATCGTTTCATAGGGAAACGATCCTTGACGCTCTGGCCAAGGACCAAGTGGGCGCGGCGCGTCCCACGTCCGGTTCGGTCACCTGCGGCGCGGTGCAGGCGGGCCAAAACACGCTGGCCGCCATTGAGGTCAGCACACAGCCGACAAAGACACACTATGACTTGAACGAAACTTCTGTCGATTTGACCGGCGCCATGCTGCGCCTGATCTATTCAAATGGAGGCGAGCTGATTGTCCCCTACACCGAATCGGGCGTGAGCCACAATAAATCCGAAATGGAGCAAACGCTGCACCTGGAGGGAAACCGAGAAATCACCTTTGCCTTCCTGGGACGGGAGACTCTGTCGGGCAAGGGCGCGCGTTTTGTGGTCGGCAGGGAAAACACTGCAATTACTGTGATCGCAAACAAAAACGCAACGGTATACGGCGAGGTTGTGACCTTCACCGCCACATTAACGCCGGGCACAGCCACCGGAACTGTCGAATTCTTTTGCAACGGTTTGAAATGCGGCGAGAGCGCGTTAAACGTTTTCGGCACGGCAACCTGCAACCTGTCCGATTTGCCTTCAGGCGACCATGATATCACGGCCAAATACGCGGGCGATGCGCTGCACATCGGCGCCACCTCAGAGCCTTTCGTCCATACGGTGGAAAAGGCCAACACCGCCGTAACCGTAACGGATATTTCCTCAGTAAAGTCCGGCTCCGGCGAAAGCCTGACGATCACCGCGCGCCTGTCCGTTACAGCCCCTGGCGCGGATACATTGGTGGGAAAAACGCTGACGTTCTACGATGGGACAACCCTGCTGGGCAACGGTATCTGCGACGCCTCGGGCCTTGCCGTGTTGACGACGGCAGCCTTTCCCCTCGGGCAAACCTTACAGCTATCCGCCCAATTTGCGGGCGACGACAATCTGAGCGGCAGTGTTTCAGCAACACAATCCCATACCACGGGCGCGGAAAAAGCCACAGGTACGACCGTCTCCGCGCCCGCATTGGATAGTAAGACGACCGGCAGCATTACGCTTTGCGACAGTCCCGCCCCGACAAACGGCCAGAGTGTGGAATACGCCATCGGCACAAGCCCTACGCCTCCGGCAACGGGCTGGAACCCTGATCCGGTTTTTACCGATCTTGATGAATACTCGGTCTATTATCTCTTCGCGCGCACGGCGGAAAACGCCTCCCATCAGGCGGGCGCGCCCTCCGCGCCGCTGATGATCCGCACAGGCCTGCGCCCCGCCAACCTGCGCGGCGACGCGAACTGCGACGGGACTGTGGACGCCTCCGACGCGGCGGCGATCCTGCGCTATCTCGTCCAGTTGCGGCAGCTTTCCCTGCAAGGTTTGGCCAACGCCCTGCTCACGGGCGGCGAAAATCCAACCGCGGCGGACGCGGCCAGAATATTGAGATGGCTGGTGCAGTTATTGGATACGGAACTATGACACCCGATAGATGACCGTCTCGCTGTTGCGGAAAACGACCTCATACGTGCTGTCAAAAAAGTCCCAGTCACAGTCGAATCGGCTCCGCTCCGCCGGACCGATGTAGATGTAGCGCACGTCATATTTTTCAAAAATAGTCCGGCTCTTTGCCGGTTCCTCCATCATGGCGCGCACGTGCTCATGCCGTTCGCTCGTATTCACCCCGTGGAAGAACAGGAAGAGATCCGGCCCGCAAACGATATTGCGCCCCGTCAGTGCGGAGATCGCGTTGATGTGCCAGGAATAATCGGTGAGGAACATGGCGTCCGACGGCGTCTCCTCGCGCACAAAGGCCGCCGCCTCGATCTGGGCCGGACCGAAATAATGATACTCGCTGCGCCACTCCCGCACGATGGTCAGCACGCCCCCGACAAACAGGGTAAAACCCAAGGCATAGGCCGCCAGCTGCAGCGCCACATACCGCCCCGCGTAAGCCTTGTCTTTTTCTGACGGCTCCTCCTTGGGCATAAACACCAGCGTCCGCTGATACAACAGGGCCACAAAACCGGCGATGATGAAAAACAGCAGGACCATCAGACCCGTGCGCGGCAGGGTCACAAAGCTTGCCATATACTCCCGATAGAACAGACGCAGCAGGAAAAAGAGCAGAACGGTCAACCCAACCGCGAACCCGCCCTGCACCGCGAAGGCGGTGTCCGCGCGCTTTCGCCCAAGCCACAGCGAGGAGCCCTGCAATACCAGCAAAAAGCCGAATAGCAGAATCATGGTGAGCAGGGTATCCATTCGCATGGAAAAGTCCGCGTCGCCCTTTAAGAACATTTGCTTGAACAGGAAGAAACCGACCAGGAACCCGCACAGGGCCAGGGACGCCGTGTTCAGCCCGCGTTGAATCGCGCCCTCGCTCACGCGCTTGCTTATCGCCCTGCGCGCGCGGCGGTAGATGTGCCCCAGCAGCTTTGCCGCCAGCCCGCATAAATAGGCGAACCAAACAAAGAGCAGCTTGTTGTTGTCATACTGATTCGGCTGGAAAATCACGCACTCCGCGACCAGCCAGAGGGCCAGCGCGCCCAGCATGACCCGGCGGTCGCGCTTGCCCAGCAGCAAATACCCGAAAGGCAGCAGGATAAAGATCCAGCCTAAATTCTTGATATAAAACCACAGGAACGAGTCGATCTCGTTCGCCCAATTCAAATGGATCTTCACCATGCCGCTCTCCGCCGCCTGCGAAAAGGCAAAGCCAAAGAGCTGCGGCGCGGCCAGCGCCATGGCAATGCCGCCGAAAAGCGCCCAGTATATCAAACGTTTTTTGTTGAAGTTGGTGAGCAGATCCCAAACAAAATAGACCGCGCTGATCATACCCAGCGCAAGGAAGGAATGCGTGTGGATCAGCGGAATGCCCGCCGCCAAAAACGCCAGCGGAAGGACGTTCTGCCGATCGTCCTTGAACATAAACCCATGCAGCAGATACAGGCAGGGGAACAAAAACGCCCAGCCGAACAGCGTGGCGCGCTGCGGGATCAGCATATCCACGATCGGGTTCACCCAGCGCAGCCCCACAGTCGGCAGATTCGTGGGCGTGCGGTAGAACCCGTCAAAGATAAAGGCAAAGGAAGTCGGGTGCGAGGAGTCAGAAAGCAGCTTGCTGATGGCGGGCACGCCCTCGCGCGCCAGATCAAAGAAGTAGGAGAACCCAAACCCGCTGCCCACAAAGAATAGCAGGGTCGCAAAGAGTGCGTAATTCTTGCGGCGCAGCCACTGTTCAAAGAAGAAATACAGCCCCAGAATCACAAGGATGTAGGCATACAGCGCGGGAATCAGATAGGCCACGCGCAGGTTTGCGCCGAACTGCAGCAGCGTGGCGCTCGAGGTCTCGCACAAAAAAGGATAGTTGACCGGATGAAATGGGAAGATATTGTAGTGCGGCGGAAACACGCCTTGGTAAGCAATGCTTGTGATAAACCCGAGGTGCATGGCCAGGTCGCCGTAGGTGGTCTGCCCGACATAATAGCCGCCCTCCTGGGGCAGTAGAATGTGCGTGGAAAAAAGCTGCGCGCCCACCAGAAAGATCAGAAGCAAGGCCACCGTCACAGGGATATTCAGCCGGATCGACTTCAGTCCGGCAAACCCGCCCTTCGCCCGAAAGAAACAAAACCCGCCCAAAATCACCGCGACAGCCAGCCCCAGCAGCTGCGCGTTCAGCGTAAAGCCGATCAGAAACGCAAAGAGCGAGGGCAGCCAGGTCATCTCAAATAGGCCGATCACCAGCCCAAACCAAATCCGCACCATGGGCTTTTGCCGCGAGAGAACCAGCGACGCAATACCCAGGCCCGAAAGCGCGAAGACTATGGTGACCAACAGTGAAAGAATCATACTATTTCGTCATAAACAGCACGCCGATCGTGCCCGGTCCGCAATGCGAGGAGATGGTAGCGCCCGCCCGCGTGACAAACAGCTCGTCAAAGGACGCAATGCCCTTCACCGTCTCCACGGCCAGGTCCAGCATCTCCTGCGGCAGGCCGGAGTGCGTCAAAAACGCGCGGTTCAAAACAATATCCCCGCGCCCCTGCAGCTGATCCGCCAGGTACTTCGGCATGGAGCGGGCCAGCTTGCCCACATATTTTTTGCCCACGCCCATCAGGCCGCCATCGTCGTTTTTCACCAGGATCGTGGGTTTTAAGTTCATCATGCTCGCGCCGAGCTGCGCCAAAGCGCTGCAACGCCCGCCCGCGCGCAGGAAGTCCAATGAATCAATAATAAAGGAAGCGCGATTTTTTTGCGCCAGCGCGGTCAGTGACTCCGCGATAGCTTGCGCGCCTGAACCCGCTTTTGCCTGGTCGCAGCCCTCCAGGGCCAGCAACCCAATGCCGGTGGACAAGCTGCACGAGTCCACGACATAAACGTCGGGGAAAAGCGCGGCGGCGGCGTGGGCAGCCTGACAGGAGGCGGACAGACCCGAGCCGATCGAAACGTGCACAACGGCATACCCCTGCTCCACAAAGGGCGCAAAGAACGCCGAGAACTCCTCCGCGTTGATGGCGGAGGTCTTGGGCAGCACTTTCTTCTCGCCCCAAATCTGATAGATTCGGTCCACGTCGATGTTCACCCCGTCCAGATAATCCGTGCCGTCCACCAGCACGTGCAGGGGGATTAAGGGAATGTTGTAACGCGCACAGAGCTCCGCACCCAAATCACTGGCGGTATCGGACGTAATCAAAACCGGTTTTGTCATAGCAATCACCTCAAACAATTATTGAAAACAATAATACCATTTTTACGAATAGATTTCAAGACAGGATTTTCAAGCGCGCGTCGGCGTCTGCCCGACGTTCCCGTAGGGGCGACCTGTGGTCGCCCGCCGGTTGTCTTGGCATGGGATAGAAACTACGACGCTTTTATCCCATACACTTGCAACAGCCTTTCAAAAGAAACATCGTCATCTGTGAGTTTTCTTAAAAGGATTTGATTCTCCGCAATAATCTCTTTTATTGAAAGATTACGAAGAAACGCCTCGTTTAGGATTCTTGACAGCGTTTCATATTCCTGAAGATTCATACCAACAAGAAACAAACTGTCGTCTTCGGGTTTAATTCGGAGAGTGAAGGAGCAACTCGGCCTCGGCATACCCTCAATATTCGCAAAAGAAAGCAAAGCAAATTCATCAGTACCCTGACGGTAGGTGCGAGAACAAAACATACTTCTCCAGTCGCCGCCGTTGATGGAACAAGAAATTGAATACTCTCCATCCACAGCGTTTTGAAAGCGCAGTTTCGCATTCTCTGAGGGATATTTGACTTCATAAGCCGCGTTCCGTTCAAAGGTAAAAGCGGAGATTCCGTCTTGTGCGCGGGCTTCCGCGAAGAACTTGTTCTTTTCTTGATCATGGGAAACTGTCACCCGTTTTATCCCCACCATTTGAACATACTGGTAGAAGGCGTCCAAATCATATTTACTTATTAACTCGAAGTAAGGCTCGCCATTTGCCTCCAGCGCGCGCTCCACCTTTTCTTTGTCATACTCCACTTTTTCAAATGGCAGCGCCAAACCGAAATGGTAATTGACAAGCGTGCTTTCAAAAGTTCCGCTTTCAAAAGCCTGCACCGCCATTTTCGTGTATTCGTCCGGCTCGGGCGTTGGGGTTGGAATGGGCGTTGCCGTTGGCGCGGCCGTGATGTCCGGCGTTGGTCTGCTTGCGCCCAAATAGTTGTCATCATCGCTGCCCTTGTCCATGGGCAGGATATAGCGGAGCTCCGAACCCGACGGGGATTTGAGGATTTCATCGTTCGTAATCAGCGCTACTTCACGAACTACTGTTTCCATCCAATCCACCCACGCGGAGTGTTTGGTTTTATAGGAAACACAAAGATACCCTTCCTTGACGCAATAAAAGTTCGTTATGATTCCGGAGCCTACAGTAATATCATAGAGCGCGAAATCATATAGCTCTCGCATGGTTGTTTCCCCAAGTTCGATAAAGTCAAAATCTGCTTTACTTCTGATTCTATCGTTATGAAAGCCCAACACCCCAAGACCTTGCTTATCAAAGAAAATGAACGCCAAACCGCCGCTGTCGTCTTTGAGTATGACATAGCTGCCTTCATACGTCTTTCTCTCGAATTCGACTGCAAACCGCTTGGAAAAAGAACTGTAATACACTTTGGGGTACTGATTATAATTTCGGGCTGAATACGTCACTCGTTCTACATACGCTTTAAGCGTTTCAACAGGATACGCCACCGTAATCAAATCCTGCCACGCGGGAGACGCAGGCGCGGGCGTGGACATACCGGCGGGAACAGACCCCGCGCAGGACACGGCGAGCAATAAAATCAGAACCATCAAAACGGAAACGATCAGTTTTTTCATCAACAAAACTATATCATTTCCCGCACTGCATTTCAAGTCGCCCAGTATCAAATTTTGTGTTATAATACCCCTATGAAACCATTCGTCCACCTTCACGTTCATACGCAATACAGCCTATTAGACGGCGCGGCACGCATTCCCGAACTGGTCGCGCGCGCCAAGGCGCTGGGTCAGGAGGCGCTGGCCATCACCGATCATGGCGTCATGTATGGCGTGGTGGACTTTTTCCGCGCCTGCAAGCAGGAGGGCATACACCCCATTCTGGGCATGGAGGCCTATGCCGCGCCGCGCCATTACACCCTGCGCGAGGGCGGCGCGGACCGCGAAAACGCGCACTTGATCCTGCTGGCCAAAAACGAGACGGGCTATCTCAACCTCATGCAGCTTTCCTCCGAGGCCTTCATTCACGGTTTCTACTACAAACCGCGTATTGACTATGACCTGCTCGAAAAGCACAAGGAGGGGCTGGTCTGCCTGTCCGCTTGCTTGGCGGGCGACATTCCGCAGCATTTTATGAACGGCAGGGACGAGGCCGCTTACGCGCTGGCAAGACGGCTGCGTGATATGTTCGGCGAGGACTTTTATATCGAGCTGCAAAACCACGGTATTCCCGAGCAAAAAGACGTGCTGCCCAAACTGGCCGCGCTGGCCCAAGAGCTGGGAGTCAAAACAGTGGCGACGAATGACATCCACTATGTCAGCCGTGACGATGCCGAGGCGCAGGACACCCTGCTCTGTATTCAAACGCAGCAGTTTGTCGACGAGCCCAACCGTATGCGTATGCAGCAGGAGGAGTTCTACGTCAAGTCCTATGACGAGATGGCGACCGCCCTGCCCGACTACCCCGAGGCGCTGGCCAATACGCTGGAGGTCGCGGCAAAGTGTAACGTGGAGATCGCGTTCGGCGTCCGCCGCCTGCCCGAGTACCCCATGTCGGCGGGCGAGGGTACGGACAAAGAGGCGTATCTGAAAAAACTCTGCGAGCAGGGCCTAAATAAAAAAATGCCCCTCGCGGACGAATCCGTGCGGCAGCGGCTGACCTTTGAACTCGATGTCATCACCTCGATGGGTTTTGTCGATTATTTCTTGATCGTGTGGGACTTCATTTACTTCGCCAAATCACGCGGTATCGTGGTCGGCCCTGGCCGTGGCAGCGGCGCGGGCAGCATTGCCGCCTACGCGCTGGACATCACGGACGTGGACCCGATCCGCTACTCGCTGCTGTTCGAGCGGTTCCTAAACCCCGAGCGTATCTCCATGCCCGACTTCGATATCGACTTCTGCTACGAGCGGCGGCAGGAGGTAATCGACTATGTCAGCGCGAAGTACGGCGATGGCCATGTCGCGCAAATCATCACCTTCGGCACCATGGCGGCCAAAGCCGTGATCCGTGACGTGGGCCGCGCGTTGCAGGTACCCTACGCCGAGGTGGACCGTCTGGCCAAGATGATCCCGAATATCCTGAAAATCACCATTGAAAAAGCGCTGACCATCTCGCCTGAACTAAAGGCGCTCTACGACAACGACGAGACGACGCGCAAGGTCATCGACCTCTCCCAAAAACTGGAGGGCCTGCCTCGCCACAGCTCCACCCATGCCGCGGGTGTGGTCATCTCCGGCGCGCCGCTCTCCGCCGTCGTGCCCCTGCAATGCAACGACGACATCATCACCACGCAGTTCACCATGAACACCCTGGAGGAGCTGGGTCTGCTCAAGATGGACTTTTTGGGCCTGCGCACGCTTACTGTGATACGCGACACAATCGACTTTGTGGGGAACATCACACCGCCTCATAATGATTTTGACGATCCCAAAGTCTATCAAATGATCGCGCGCGGTGACACGGATGGCGTGTTTCAGTTGGAGTCTGCGGGCATGCGCCAGTTCATGGGACAGTTGAAACCCGACTGCTTTGAGGATCTAATCGCGGGCATCTCCCTCTACCGCCCGGGCCCGATGGACTCGATCCCCAAGTATGTGCGCGGCAAGCATAACCCGTCCTCCATCTCCTACCTGCACCCGCTGCTCGAACCCATCTTGTCCGCCACCTACGGCTGTATCGTGTACCAGGAGCAGGTCATGGAGATCGTGCGCGCGCTGGCGGGTTACTCCTACGGGCGCAGCGACCTGATTCGCCGCGCCATGAGCAAGAAAAAACGTGACGTCATGGCACGCGAGCGTGAATGCTTTATCCATGGCACGGAGGGCGTGGACGGGGCGGTTCGGCGCGGCGTGCCGGAGGCGGTCGCGGGCCGTATCTTCGACGAGATGATGGACTTTGCCGAATACGCCTTCAACAAATCCCACGCCGCCTGCTACGCCGTGGTGGCCTACCGCACCGCCTGGCTCAAATACTACTATCCCGTCGCGTTTTTCGCCGCGACCATCAACAGCTACATGATCAACACAGACAGCGTCGCGCACTATGTCTACGCCGCGCGGGCGCAGGGCATCCCGCTGCTGCCACCGGACGTCAACGCCAGCGGCGCGAAGTTCTCCGTCGAGGGGAACGCGATCCGTTTCGGCCTGTCAGCCGTAAAAAACGTGGGCGACGCCGCCATGCGCGCCATGGTATTGGATCGGGAGCAGAACGGCAAGTTCACCGATTTTTCAGATTTTGTCATGCGCTGCGAGGGCCTGAACAAGCGTATGCTCGAAAATCTGATCTGCGCGGGCGGCTTTGACAGCATGGGCCACACCCGCGCGCAGCTGCTCCAAACCTTTGAGCGAGAACTGGACGGCGCGCAAAAGGAGCGCAAAATGCGCGCCACGGGACAGATGTCCTTGTTTGATATGGGCGGCGGCATAGAAACAAAAAAAACACAGCAATCCGTCTCAGACACACCCGAACTCACCCATCGGATCAAGCTGCAGCGCGAGCGCGAATCCACCGGCCTGTACCTCAGCGGCCACCCGCTCGACGATTACGCCGACGTTCTGGCAAAACAACCCCATCAAGTGTTGGACCTCATGGAATCCGACGGCGCGACAGGCGTCGCAGACAACGCCATCGTGCAGGTGGGCGGCCTGCTCACGCAATGCAAGCAGCGTCCTGCCAAATCGGGCAACGGCCTTATCGGCTACGCCACGCTCGAGGGCATCACGGGCAGTGTGGAAGTGGTCGTCTTCACCAAAACCCTGCAAAGCTACGGCCGGTACTTTCACGACGACAGCCCCGTGCTGGCGCGCGGCAAGCTGAATATCCGCGAGGACCGCAGCAATTCCCTGCTGATCGACGAACTCTCCCCGCTCGATCAGGCTGGCAAGAACCTCTATCTGCGCCTACCCACAGTAACCGACGAAGTGCAAGCGCGCGTCCGCCGTCTGCTCAAAGATTTCCCGGGCAATACGCCCGTTATTCTATACGACAGCGCGAAAAACATTGCCCGCCAGGCGCCGCAGGGCTGGAACGTCCAGTGGGGCGAAGCACTCAAACAACTTCTGGAGCAGGAGTTTGGCGAAACAAACGTCAAACTAAAATAAGCGACTGTATAACCTTGAAAAAAACACAATCCCATGATACACTATTTATGAAAAAGAATTGACTGGAGGCCTGGTATGCCAACGCTGAGTATGTTTTTTGGAATAATTGTCACGATGTATCGGGAAGTTGGCGGCAGACATAAAGTCCCGCATTTTCACGCGGAGTATCAGGGCGAGGAAGTTGTGGTGTGCCTGGATGGCCAGGTCCTGGAGGGCGACATTCCCGGCAAGAAACTTAAGCTGGTGCTTGCTTGGGCGGAAATTCACCACGATGAGCTTCTTGCGAACTGGAAACTTTTAAGTGAGGGTCGGGAATACTTCAAAATAGACCCGTTGCGTTGAGAGGTAGTTGATATGATGCAACCCAAAGTAATAAGCGCCAAACCGCTGGCCGATTATAAAGTATTCATAGCCTTTGAGAACGGAGAGAAAAAGGTGTTTGACGCGTTGCCGTACATCAGTGGCGACTGGTTTGGCAAGCTGCGGGAACCGGCATTTTTCAATACCGTACGCGCCTCCGGCAGAACCATTGAATGGGCAGGCGGCCAGGATATTGCGCCACACGAACTTTATGACAATGCTGTTTCAGTCTAATAGCATCCACCGTACTACAGAAATCAAGAAAAACCAAGCGCTCACGCTAACCGTCACCTCCTTAAACAGCGAGGGCCAGGGGGTAGGGCGCGCCGACGGCTTTGTTGTCTTTGTGCCGGATGCGATCTCCGGTGAGACGGTACGCGCCCATATCATCAAAGCAGGCAAAAACCATGCCGTCGCCAAGCTCATCGAGGTCCTCGAACCTTCGCCCGACCGTGTCACACCGCGCTGTCCGATTTCCTCCGTTTGCGGCGGCTGCACCCTGCAACATATGTCCTATGCGCGTCAACTGGTTGCCAAGCGCCAAATCGTCGAGGACGCGTTAACCCGTCTGGGCGGCTTTGCGGGCGTACAGGTCGAGCTCACCCTCCCTATGACCGACCCCTGGCGCTACCGCAATAAGGGCAGCTTTCCCTTTGATGGGACGAATCTCGGCCTGTACGCCGCGCGCAGCCATCGCCTGATCCCCATAGACGACTGCCCCATTCAAAACGAGCGCGTCATGCAAATCGCCAAGCGGGTCGAGCCCTTCGCGGGCCTGCGCCATGCAGTAGCGCGCACAACAGAGGCGGGGGAGACCATGGCCGTCATCGTAACGGCAAAAACGCTTTCAAAAGCGCAAGAGGAAAAACTGAAATCATCGCTGCCCGATGTGAACAGTCTCTATCACAATCTGAATGCCAAAGACACCAATGTCATCTTCGGTCCCGATTTTCGTTTACTGCAAGGCAAACCCACCCTGCAAACCCAAATCGGCGGCCTGACTTTTGCCGTGGGTCCGGCCTCATTCTTACAGGTCAATCCCAAGCAAACCGAGACCCTCTACGCCGAGGCCCTGCGCCTGCTCGCGCCAAAGGCGGGGGAGACCGTCGTGGACATCTACTGCGGTATCGGCACGCTCACCCTGTTGGCCGCCAAACACGCGGCCCAAGTCATCGGTATTGAATCCGTAGCGGCGGCAGTAGAAAACGCCCGCCAAAACGCGATACTAAACAGCATAACCAACGCCGACTTTATCGCGGGCAACGCGGAGGACATTCTACCCAAACTGGTCGCGGACGGCCTGCGGTCCGACGCGATCCTGCTCGACCCGCCGCGCAAGGGCTGCGACCCCGCCGTGCTGCACGCCATCGCCGCTTGCCGCCCATCACGCGTGGCCTATATCTCCTGCAATCCCGCCACATTAGCGCGCGACCTGAAACTACTCTGCGCCGACGGTTATACACCGGCCTACGTCCAACCCGTGGATATGTTCCCCCACACCGCCCATATCGAGACAGTTGCACTATTAAACTTTACAAAATAACCAACACGTGCTATATTATTTCCATCATTTATAATGGGGAAATAGGGAGGTAACTTATGAATATACTGAGAGGCGCGGCCATAGTGGGACAGTCGGGGGGGCCAACTTCGGTCATCAACGCCAGCGCGTACGGCGTCATTCGCACCGCATTGAACAGCCCGCACATCACGAACGTCTACGGTGCGGCCAACGGCATACGCGGCGTGCTGGACGATGTGCTCTACGACATGGGGCAGGAGGACGCCTACGAGCTGTCGCTGCTGCTGCATACGCCCTCCTCAGCGCTGGGCTCCTGCCGCTATAAGCTCAAGCCCAGCGAGGTGGACGACACGGACTATCGCCGCATTCTCGAGATCTTTCAGAAGTATGACGTCCGCTACTTCTTCTATAACGGCGGCAACGACTCGATGGACACCTGCAATAAAATCTCCAAATACCTGCAAAAAGCGGGCTACGACTGCCGCGTCATCGGCGTGCCCAAAACGGTCGATAACGACCTCTGGGGCACAGACCACTGCCCGGGCTTTGCCTCCGCCGCCAAGTATATCGTCACCAGTTTGATGGAGCTTTACCTTGACGCGCGCGTCTACGACACACCCATGATCTGTATCGTGGAGATCATGGGCCGCCACGCGGGCTGGCTTACCGCCGCCGCCTCGGTCGCCTCGCTGGCGGGCTGCGGGCCGGATCTGGTCTACCTGCCCGAGGTGCCCTTTGACGTTACCAAGTTCTTAAATGATGTGGAGCGCGTCTACAAGGCCACCGGCAAGGTGCTGGTTGCCGTTTCGGAGGGCGTCGCGGACGCGGGCGGCAAGCTCATCGCCGAATACGGCGCCGAGGACGCGCCGGTGGACTCCTTCGGCCACAAGCAATTGGGCGGTCTGGCCGCGACCCTGGGCAACATGGTCCGCGACCGCCTGGGCACGGTCAAGCTGCGCGGCATTGAGCTCTCCCTGCTGCAACGCTGCGCCGCACACTGCGCCTCCGAGACGGACGTGCAGGAATCTTTCCTCGCGGGCAAGACGGCGGTCGAAAGCGCGGTCAGTGGCATCACGGACAAGATGGTCGCCTTTGCCCGCCGCTATGACGAAAACGGTCAGTATGTCTGCGATATGGTTCTGCTCGATTTGGCCAATGTCGCCAACACGGAGAAAAAAGTGCCCCGCGAATGGATCAACGCGGAGGGCAACGGATTGCTGTCCAACTTCGCGGATTACCTGCTGCCGCTGATTCAAGGCGAGCCGCAGCTGGCGCGTGAGAACGGCCTGCCGCGCTTTGCGCGCCTCAAGAAAATTCGGGCAAAGGCATGACCCGTCAAGAGCTGGTCGCCTTCTGCCTCACCTTTCCCGACGCTTACGAGGATTATCCCTTCGCGGAGATGACGGGCGACGACAGCTGGACCGCCATGCGCCACAACGCCAACAAAAAGACCTTCGCTTTCATCAATGTGCTGCAAGATCGGCTCGCCGTCAATCTCAAGTGCGACCCCTTCGAGGCCGATTTTCTGCGCCAGGCTTTTCGTGATGTGATTGCCGGCTATCATATGAACAAAACGCATTGGAACACGGTCTACATCGGCGGCGATGTGCCCGAAGACGTCTTAAAACAAATGATCGCCGGCAGCTATGCGCTGATCAAGCCAAAGGGGAAGAAGAAGAATGACTGACGTGCAAGGCCGCTGTCACTGCGGCGCGGTGGAAATCATCATCAAAGAATACGGCAACTTTGTCTACACCTGCCATTGCGACGGCTGCCGTCGCTTAAACTCCGGTCCGGTGCTGTCCGTCGACCCAGGGCCGAAAGAGAACGTGGTCTTTGCCAAGGGCAAAAAATCCATTACAATCTATCACGACGACGGCGTCGAGCGCGGTTTTTGCTCCATCTGCGGCAGCACGCTGTTCTGGCACGCGCCGGCGGACAATCACTATTGCATGAACGCGGAATTATTCGACGCCATCATCGCCGACGCCTCATTTGAATTGGAATTGTTCTATGATATGAAGCCCGCCTACTATGCCTTCGCGGGCGAGCGCAAAAAACTGGACAGAAACTTTCAAGAAATCTGATCTTGTCGCGCCCTTAAAATCTCAAACATCGTCAAATACTTGCGCGCGCAAACCGGCCCCTGCCACTTGATCTCATAGTGGCTGCCTTTCGCGCTGAACATGATCGTCTGCCGCCCGAACAGGGACAGTCCGGCCAAATCGGACAACGTGACCGAAAACGCGCCCAACGTTAGCCGATCCGCAAATAAAGACAGTGTACCCGAGCCGACAGCCGTCTCCGTGTGGTCCGCGTGGATTTCCTTTAACGCCGCGTCCTCATCGGTGTAAATCAGCTCGCCTTTGGCAAAGACCCTCTCCCGCAGTTGTTGCGTTTGCCACGCGTCCCATTCCGCAATTGTATCAAAGGGCGCGCCCTCGATTTCGCCATACACATTGAATGTGACGGACAGCCCGCAGGCGCAGGAGAACATATCACCCTCGCTTGTCAAAGCGCCAACGCCTTGACATTGCGGGCAGATATAAAGCGCGCACTCCAGTTTCTCGGCCAGATTCTCACCCTTATAGGCTATGCGCTGCTCTTTCTGCCGCGCCGCCGCGTCCTCAAAGATATCGCGTGAAATGGCCTCCACCAGCTCCGCGTCCGACATAGCCTTTACCTGTTCCGGCGAATAAACGCCCGAAAGCTCGCACAGAATCCTGCCCTTGCGCAGTGACGTGCTCCAGCGCGGGCTGGCAAAATAACCGCCGCTGATACGATAGGTCACCAGC
>WRCT01000016.1 GCA_009783775.1 Clostridiales bacterium
CCAGTTCTTTTAACTCACCACCCGAGACCAGTGTGCCGTTCACCCGGCAGACACTTTTCCCGCTTTGTGACAACTCACGGTACAGGGTGAGTTCCTCGCCCTCATACAACTCCCGCGCGCGCAGAAAGTCCGCCGCGGGATTGTCTTCGGCGATCGTAAAGTCCGCCTCTACCCGGGCCTTGTCCGCGCCGGTTTGGATGATCTCGCGGCTCGCGCGCTCGCCCAGCACAAAACCCAGCGCCTCGATCAGGATGGATTTGCCCGCGCCCGTCTCGCCGGTCAGCACAGAAAAACCCGCATCAAAAGTGATGTCGAGTTGTTGGATCAAGGCGATATGCGAGATCTTCAAATGAGACAGCATTTATCCCTCAAACTACAATGTACATTGGTAAGTTACCGGCTGATGAGTTTTTGAAACCGCTTGACCAGTTCGGTCACGCTCTTGCCCTCGCGGGCCGCGACAAAGATCGTATTGTCGCCCGCGATACAGCCCGCGACCTCGGGCCATTGCAGGGAGTCGATCGCCTCCGCCGCGACGGCGGCAGAGCCCGCCATTGTCTTGACGACGACGATATTTCCCGCGCCCGTAACGGTCAGCACGCAGTTGGAGAACAGGCGGATGAACCGCTCCTGCATATCGAACTCGGCCTTTTCGACCGTGGCGTATTTATAACCGCCGTCGCTGGTCAGAACCTTGAGCAGCCGCATCTCCTTGATGTCCCGCGAGACCGTCGCCTGCGTGACGGAAAACCCCTGTTTGCTGAGCAGCGCCGCCAGTTCCTCCTGTGTCTCCACATTCTGGGACGCGATCAGCTTGATGATCATTGCCTGTCTTTTTGTCTTCATCTTATAATGCCCCTACCATAATTTCTCTTGTATGCGCGTAAATAAATTTCGCTCCCCCAAGCGGATCAGTGAAACCGTTTTTTGCGAGCGCGTGACCGTCAACTCCTGGCCGGTGACAATTTCCCCCACTTGCTCGCCGTCCGCTGCGACCACGCCGCTGCCCTCCACCGACAGGCGCACGACCGTGTCGAGCCCCGTTACGATCGGGCGCAGGCGCAGGGTGTGCGCGCAGATGGGCGTGATGACCATAGCGTCCAAACCCTCTGTCAGAATCGGTCCACCCGCCGACAGAGCGTAACCCGTCGCGCCGGTCTGCGTGGCAATGACGATGCCGTCGCCGTAAACGGAGCCGACCTCCTCCTGCCCGACTGTCAGCCGCATATGCGCCACGCCCGAGAAAGCGGGTTTGTACAGCAGCACGTCATTGAGACAGTCGATGGGCGCAGCCCCCGCGACGGATAGGGCCAGCATGGCGCGTGTCTGCGTGGTATAGTCTCCCGCGATCAGCCTGCCCAGCGCCTCGGGAAAGTCCTCCGCGCCGATTTCGGTCAAAAACCCGACCCGTCCCAGGTTCACGCCCAAGACCGGCAGCCCGAAGCGGCACGCGGTCCGCGCGTGGTGGATAAAGGTGCCGTCCCCGCCGATGACCACCAGGACCGTCGCGCCCGCAAGCGCCGACTCGTCCGAGCCGTCGTAGACCGTGGCGGGAATACCCCGCGCGTTTGTCACATACAGAAACTCGTCGCAGGCCTCGCGTGTCTTTGGCCGCCTGGGGTTTACCGCAAAGCAGATTTTTGCAAGTTCAGAATGCATATGCATGAGTATTATACAATCGTTTCCATACTATGACAAGACAAATATGAATAATTTTTGAACAAATTAAATGAATTTTTAACGAAAATCCGTGACATTCTTTGCCAATACCCCAAAATCGGGCGTCGTTGCGACATTTTTGGTACCGTTCGCGCGCAGGTACAAAAGGAACTCGCGGTTGCCCTTGGGGCCGGTGATCGGTGAATAGGTCAAGTCCAAAATTGCATAACCGGCCTCGTATGCCATTTCCATGACCCGCGCGCAGACTTTGGCGTGAATCGCCGGATCGCGCACCACGCCGTGCTTGCCCACCTCGGCCCGTCCCGCCTCGAACTGGGGTTTGATCAGCGCGACCACTTCCCCGCCCTCGGTCAGGCAGGGCAGCAGCGGCGGCAGGATAAGCGCGAGGGAAATGAAGGAGACATCAATGGAGGCGAAGTCAAGGGGACGGTCAAACCACGACGGCTCCATAAAGCGGGCGTTGGCGCGTTCGCGAACCGTCACGCGCGGATCCTGGCGCAGGGACCAGTCCAGCTGGCCGTAACCCACGTCAATCGCCGTGACGTGCGCCGCGCCAAACTGCAACATACAGTCGGTGAACCCGCCCGTGGACGCGCCGATGTCCGCGCAGACTTTGCCGCGCAGGTCAATGGCAAACGCCTTGATCGCCTTTTCCAGTTTCAGCCCGCCCCGGCTGACATAGGGCAGCGCGTTTGCCGCGACCTCGATGGCGGCGCCCTCCCCCACCTCCTGCCCCGACTTTTTCGCGGGCACACCGTCCACGCGCACCTGCCCCGCCATGATCAGGGCCTGGGCCTTTTCACGCGAGGGAGCGAGGTTCCTTTTTACGAGTTCAGTGTCTAAACGGGTTTTTGGCATTTTCTTTCCTAACTCAATGTTTCTCGGGAGACTGAACGCATGGGACTTGAGCACAGGCAGGCACATTTTCTATAACACAGGAGAACAATCCCCTCTGTGTTGCGTCCCCCTGTGTTGAAGTTGTGGGGCGGGGGCTTGCTCCCGACAGTTGCAGGTTACAAGTTCAGTTCAAGTTGAACCAGCCAACGCAGGATCCTGGCCGCGTCGGCAGCGGAAATGGGGCCGGTTCCCGACGTCACCTTGGCGTTGATTTCACCTTGCGGGGTGAGCAGTTTCAGTTGCACCAGGTGCCGCAGGATCGCCGCCGCGTCGGCAGCATTGATCAGTCCGTCCTCGTTCGCGTCGCCGCGCGTATCGAAAATAAATTCAATCGTGAAGTCCTGTACATAGTCGCTGCCCTCGCCCAGACCGTCCGCAATTGTGGCGGTGAAAACCGCCATGCCCTTGCCCGTTGTGGTCACAACATTTCCACTGACGACCGCGCCCGTGGCGCCCGCGTTCTTGACAGACCACACAATCGTCTGGTTTGTCGCCCCCGACGGCGCGACCGTGCCTGCCAGCGTCAGCGAAGTTCCTGCCGTACCGGTTGCCGGTACGCCTGTGATGCTGGTTACGGGAACAAATGTCGCCGTGACCGTCAGCGTGAAGTTCTGCGTTGCGTTAGGCGTTGTACCGTTGCTTGCCGTTATGGTGAATGTATGTGTGTTTACCGCTACCGTTCCGGCTATCGTGATCAATCCGCTTGTGCTATTGATTGTTACGCCTGTTGGTGCGCCTGTCAATGAATAGGCGATCGGGTTCGTGCCTGTTGCCGTCACTTGGAATGTGCCGCCCGCGCCGCTTACCACGCTTTTTTTGTTTGCGCTGGTGATGACCGGCGCGGCGGGAGTCGCGCTGACAGTCAAGGTCGCTGAGTTGGAATTGACGCTGCCGACCGCATTGGACACTACGCAACGATACCGATATTGAGTGGAAGACACCGGCGAATTGATAACCGATAAAGTGGCCGTCGTCTGCCCGCTATATCTTGCGGTGGACGGCACATTACCCCACGCCGACCAAGTGATACCGTCGGTGGTATAACTGTATTGCCATCTATAAGAATCCGCGCCGGTGGCCGTGATGGAAAAGGTTGTGGTTTGACTCGCGGTGATGGTGCGGTTGGCTGGCTGAGAAGTGATCACGGGCAGGACAGAAGGAGGGGCTTCGATCTTGGCGTATTTGTGCGTGGAGCCTACAACAAAGCTGCCGTCGCTTGTGCCCGTCGTGGGGCTTGAGCCGTTCTCGTTGGCCGATACCGTGTAGGTATACCCGTTCGGCACGGTAAAATTGTATCGAATAGCACAGGTTCCGCCCGACGCCGTAAGCGTACCGCCACTTGCTGTGACCCCTGAGCCGACGCCGTAGCTGGTTTTCCCTGTGCCGCCTGTTGCGGTCACGTTCGCGGTTCCGCTTACCGTGAAGCCGCCGCCCGCGAAAATGCCGCAACTGTCAGTATTTGCAGCGCCTCCGATAGCGGTTACGTTCGCGTTTCCGCTGATGGTGAGTCTATTTCCCGCACCGATCTGTACCGATATTCCGGTGGAGCCGGAGCCTGTCGAACTGCCGCCCTTGGCGGTCAGGCTGCCGCCGCTGCTGCTGGTTATGGTGAGCGCGCCGTCGCAGCGCACCCCATAGGCGAAGAGAGAACCGTTGTATGTGCTATTGACCGTATTCGAGCCGTTAAGTACGATTGTCGTGCCGGCAGGCAAATCAATTGCGTAATATTCCGCGCTAGTGGAAAAGTTGAAGTTGGTTAGGGTGAGAATTCTCGCGCCCGCCGAACCCGTGACCACCGCGCCCTTGGCCGCCATTTCGGTTGTTACTTCATCACCGATCATATTATTTTTATACAGTCTGCCATTATAATCAACCAAACGAAGCGTGTAGTTGACGGGAGGAGCAGCGTATTCGATCCTGGCATATTTATGCGTGGAGCCTACAACAAGGCTGCCGTTGCTTGTTCCTGTCGTGGGGCTTGAGCCGTTCGCGTTGACCGATACCGTGTATTTATACCCGTTCGGCACGGTGTAATTTGTGTTTATAGCGCGGGTTCCGCCCGCCGCCGTCAGCGTGCCGCCGCTTACAGTAATGTCTCCGCTCGATACGACGACGCCGTAGCTGCCGGTGCTCCCCGTTCCGGCGGTTGCAGTCACGTTCGCGCTGCCGCTGATTGTGAGGGTGCCCGCGCCGCCCACCTGTATGCCGTGGCTCTCGAGGGCGGTTGAAGTACCGCCGGTGGCGGTCAAGTTGCCGCCGCTGCTGCTGGTAATTGTTAAATTGCCGGCGCATATTACTCCGATAGTCACACTGGGGCCGTTCCATGTGTTCTTGACCGTGTTCGTGCCGACGAGTACGATGGTCGTATCGGCCGGGAGATGGAGTGCTATTCTGGTGGCGGATGTGGTAAAGTTGATATTGGTAAGGGTGAGGGTCTTGGTGCTTTGCACCCAGCTCCATGAACCGGTTCCGTAGCTGTCACTGCCGTTTACGTCAACGGTGCGAAAATCCCAAGTGGTTGTGTCGTTGGGATTCACGGGCGGCGTGGTTGTTAAGTGTTGAATCAAGGCGTATTTGTGGGTGGAGCCTACAACAAAGCTGCCGTTGCTTGTGCCCATCGTAGGGCTTGAGCCGTTCGTGTTGACCGATACCGTGTAATAATACCCGTTCGGCACGGTGTAATTGTTATAGGATGCGCGGGTGTTGCCCGTCGCCGTCAGCGTACCGCCACTAACGATAAGGCCTCCGTTCGATACGGCGACACCATAGCTGCCGGTGCTCCCCGTTCCTGCGGCGGCTGTCACGTTCGCGCTGCCGCTGACCGTGAGGGTATTGGCGCCGCCCACCTGTATACCGTGGGAACTGTTGCCTGTCGAAGTGCCGCCCGTGGCGGTCAGGCTTCCGCCTGTGCTGCTGGTGATCGTGAGATTACCAGCACATCTTATCCCCCAGGAATAATCCGTTCCGTTGTAGGTGCTCCTGACCGTGTTCGCGCCGACGAGTACGATGGTCGAATCGCTGGGCAGCCAAAGCGCGGCGCTGCCCGTGTTGGATAAATTGATATTGTTGAGGGTGAGGGTTTTGGCGCTCTGCACCCAGCTCCACGACCCGGATCCGTAGCCGCCGCTTCCGTCCGCGTCAACGTAGGTAAAGTTCCATGTGGCCGTTGAGGACGGAGCGGACGGCCCCACCGCGTTCACCGTCAGCGGAACAAGCGCCATCGTCATTATCAGCGCCAGCAGGAAGCTCAGTATGTATTTTGCCGTTGTCCTTTTTGTCATCATTTGATCGCCCCCCTTATTGTTAATTACATACTGCGGGTTACAAGTTCAGTTCAAGTTGAACCAGCCAGCGCAGGACCTTTGCCGCGCAGGCGGCGGAGACGGGGCTGGTTCCCGACGTCATCTTGGCGTTGATTTCTCCTTGCGGGGTGAGCAGTTTCAGTTGCACCAAGTGCCGCAGAATCGCCGCCGCGAGCAGAAATGACATGAGTTTTCTTGGTTTGCTTTTCATCATTATTTTGTTTCCCTCCAAACTTGATTTTGCTCCTTTTGGAAGGAGCTGTCGCCGTTAGGTGACTGAGGATTGACCCTTGTAACCTGCAGCCTGTAACGGGCGAACGCAGTTCGCCCCTACGGTACGTTGATCAGGCGGACTGCGGATAGGCGGGCCGCCCCTACGGTTTCAACGATTCCAGCATCTGCTCCAGCCCCCGCTCCGTCAGCCCAAACCACTCCCGCTGTCGGGAGACGGTGGCTTGGGTCACAGAGCAGACGGGCAGGCCCAGGGTTTTGACGAGACAGGGGTTGCAGTATGACGCGATTTGCAGGCCAAGTGAGACGATGTTCTCCTCCACGACCAGGATCTTCGCGTCGCGTTGTTTTAAGTCGTCCAGCACGTCGGTGTCGAGCGGCTGCAAAAAGCGTGCGTTGACGCAGCCGTAGCCGTTCTTTTTGGCGACCCAATGCGCGAGCGGGACCATCGTGCCGGCGGCGATGATATTGATCTCACCCAAGGGCTGCAGGACCTCCCACTTGCCGAATGTGATCGGCGTGAGCAGCTTGCTGTCGGGCAGCGTGCCGCGATTGTAGCGCACCACGGCGGGCTCGCGCCGCGCGATCGCCATCGTCAGCATTTCCCGCAGCTCGCGTACGCTCGCGGGGGCGTAGACGGCCAGGTTCGGCATGGTCGCCAGAAAGCCCGGGTCATAGACGCCCTGGTGCGTCTCGCCGTCCTCGCCCACCAGTCCGGCACGGTCGAGCGCGATCACGACATGAAGGTTTTGCAGGGCGACGTCATGCAGCAGCTGGTCGTAGGCACGCTGTAAGAAAGAGGAATAGACGGCGACAACGGGCGTTAAGCCCACCGCCGCCATGCCCGCCGCCATCGTGACCGCGTGTTCCTCGGCGATGCCGACGTCAAAGAAACGGTTGGGATACAGCAACGCGAACTCGGACAGGCCCGTGCCCGCCTCCATCGCGGCCGTAATCGCCACCAGCTTGGGGTTTTCCTTGGCCAGCGCGACCATGGTCTGACCGAACACCGCCGAGCAGCTGGCCTGGGGCTCGCCCGTGACCTTGCCCGTCATGACAGAGAAGGGTGCAATGCCGTGGAATTTCTGGGGGTCGCCCTCGGAGTGGGTGTAGCCCTTGCCCTTTTGGGTGAGCGCGTGCACGAGCACCGGACGGCCGATGAGCCGCGCGCGGCGCAGGACCTTCTCCAGCTTGCGGACATTGTGCCCGTCCACCGGCCCGATATAGATGAAACCGAATTCCTCGAAAAGATTGTTCGGCATGAGAATCCGTTTGATCCCGTTCTTGAAACCCAACATACGGCGCGAGAGGAAACGGCCGAAACGGCCCGTCTCCAAAAAGCGGACCAGGGCGCGCTTGAAACGCACGTAAATCCGGCTGGTGCGAATGCCCACCAGGCGGCGGTTTAGAGAGCCCACATTGGGCGAAATGGACATTTCGTTGTCGTTTAGAATCACCACGAGCGGCAGCTCCTCGTCGTCGATGTCGTTGAAGGCCTCGAAGTTTAAGCCGCCCGTCAGCGCGCCGTCGCCGGTGAGTGCGACCACGGCGCTGTCCAAATCCTGCAACTTCAAACCCCGCGCCATACCCAGCGCGGCCGAGACCGCCGTGCTCGCGTGGCCCGTGTCAAACGCGTCGAAGATGCTCTCGCCGCGCTTGGGGAAACCCGATACGCCGCCCGCCTGCCGCAGCGTGTGGAAACGCTCTCTCCGGCCCGTGAGGATCTTGTGCGCGTAGGCCTGGTGGCCCACGTCAAACAGCAGCTTGTCCTGCGGCGCGTCGAACACGCGGTGCATGGCGAGAATGATCTCCACCGCGCCCAGGCTGGACGCGACATGGCCGCCCGTCTCGGAGACGGTTTCGATGATGAAGTCGCGCAGTTCCTGCGCCAACTGCGGCAGCTGCTTTTTGTGCAGCGCCTTGACGTCGTCGGGACTGTATATGGTTTCTAAAATCGGATACTTCAACTTTCCACTTTCCACTTTCCATTTTCCGCCAGCGCAGCTGTCAGGCCGCGCAGGTAGTCCGCCGCCTGCCCCGAAAAGGGCGCGAGCGCGGCAAAGGCCTCCGCCGACAGGGCGGCCATCTCGGCTTGGGCGCGTTCTTTTCCATAGCAGGTCAGCAGCGTTTTCTTTCCAATCGCGGCGTCTTGCTCCCTGTCCTGCCGGTCGTCCGCCATTTGAAACAAAATGCCAAAGGCCTCGCCAAACCGGTTCAGGCACTGGTATTGATCATCGTCACAGCCCGCCACCAGCCCGCCGGTCAGCACGGCGGCGGTGAAAAGCGCGCCTGTTTTTTTGCGCGTGATCTCGAAAAGCAAGTCCGCATCCGCAGCCGAATCGGCCAGGTCCAAGCTCTGCCCCTCGACCATGGCCAGGGCCGCGTAGGACAGCTCGCTCTTGGCGGGCTCGTGCCCGCGCACGGCGTTCAAAATCCAAAACGCGTAGGTTAAGAGCGCGTCGCCCGCCAGAATGGCGTTTGCCTCGCCGAACCGTTTGTGGCTCGACGGCTTGCCGCGCCGTTCGTCGTCGTTATCCATCGCGGGCAGGTCGTCGTGAATCAGCGAATAGGTATGGATCATCTCCAGCGCGCAGGCAAAGGGCAGCGCCTCTTTTATGTCGCCGCCCAGCATTTCGCAGGCCGCCAGGCACAGGCTCGGTCGAATGCGTTTGCCGCCGCCCAAAAGACTGTAGGCCATCTGTTCGCGCAACTGCGGCAGCAGCATGGGGCGGTCCATGCAGGCGGTCAAGGCGTCCTCGATTTGCTTTCTGTAGCGGATCATACGTTCTCCGATGGCAATTAGGGATTAGGAATGAGGGGTGAGGGATTTTCGTTCATTCCTCACTCCCCATTCCTCACTTCCAATTTTTCCTCAAAGGCTTTTAGCTGCGCCTGGCATTCGTTCGCCAGTTTCTGCCCCGCCTCGTAAAGCGCGACCATTTCGGCCAGCGGCACGTTGCCGCTCTCCAGTTTTGCTACGATGGTCTCCAGTTCGCTGATATTTTCTTCGTAGGTTTTCATAGTCTTCCTCTTTTCGAAGTAATAAGGAATAGAGAATAAGTAATAATGAATGTTGAAACAGCTAACGCTGTTTCTTCTATTGCATTCCAGCTCCCCAGCATTTGTGCGTCAGCACACCTCCCTTATTCCCTATTCCTTATTCCTTATTACTTGAACCTTCACGCCGCCATCGGCAAAGTGCAGCTCAAGATTCTGATTAAGCGCGGCCTGCCGCGCGCCGGTCACCGACTTGCCCGAGGGTTCGCTGACCCAGGCAAAACCGCGCGAGAGAATGTCTTGCACACTGCCGCCGCGCAAGCGCAGCAGCTGGGCGTTGAGGTTCGCACCGGCTAATTGCAGCGCGCGCTCCGGCACATATTGCAGGCGTTGGCGCATTTCGTCCAGCCTCTGATTGCCCTCCCACAAGCGTTGCGTGGGACGGGCAAAGGCCGCCGAACCGATGGCCAGTTCCAGCGCGTGCCGCTTTTCGGCCAGGCCTTGGCCCAGCGCGCGGGCCAGGCGCGCGGTGCATTTTCGCAGGCTTTCGGCCAACGCGTCCCGCTCCGGTACTGCCAGCTCGGCCGCTGCGGATGGCGTCGGCGCGCGCAGGTCGGCCACAAAATCGGCAAGGGTCACATCGGTCTCGTGCCCCACCGCGCTGATCACAGGGATTGCGCTATCCAAAATCGCGTTCACCACAGCGGGCTCGTTGAAGGCCCAAAGTTCTTCCAGGCTGCCGCCGCCGCGCCCGACGATCAGCACATCGGCCCGTTTCTCCCGATTCGCCTTGGCAATGGCCGCCGCGATTTCAGCCGCCGCGCCCTCGCCCTGCACCGCAGTCGGATAGAGCAGCAGGGGCAGGCCGGTAAAGCGTCTGCCGGCTATATTGCGAATGTCCTGCCAAACCGCGCCCGTGGGGCTGGTGACCACGCCGACACAGGACGGAAAGGGCGGAATGGGCTTTTTGCGCGCGGTTTCAAACGCGCCCTGCGTCCGCAACTCCTCCTTGTAAGCCAAAAAGCGGGCGTAAAGCTCGCCCTCGCCCTCGCGGGTCAGGCTGACCGCATACAGCTGAAAGCTGCCGTCGCGCGCGTAGAGGTCGGCGGAGCCGGAAAGGCGCACCTGCATACCGTCCTTGGGGATAAAGGTGAGCCGCCGCGCGCTCGCGGCAAACATGACACAGCGCACGGTCGCGCCCGTGTCCTTTAAGGAAAAATAAATATGGCCGGACGTATGCCGGCGCAAACCGGAAATCTCCCCACGGACCTGCAGCCGCTGCAAGTTACGGTCCCCGGAGAGAAGAAGGCTGACGTATTCGTTTAGCTCGGAGACCGAGAAAATCGACTCTAACTGCTCCATGTCAATCTGGAATCTGGGGTCTGGAATCTGGAATCTGGGGCGCAGCCCGCGCCACCGCGCCGAGAATGCCATTCACAAAGCGATAGGACTTTTCCTCGCCGAAACGCTTGGCCAGTTCGACCGCCTCGTTGATCGTGGCGCCGGTCGGGATGTCCAGCCGGTAGCGCAGCTCAAACACGGCAAGCCGCAAGATAAGCAGGTCGACTTTCGCGATACGGGTCAGGGCCCAGCCCTGCGCGTGGGCCTCGATGATCTCGTCCAGCGCGGCTTGATTGCCCGACACGCCCTCGACCAGTTCACGCATGAAGAGCTCGTCCGGCCCGTCGAGCGCTGTTTGCGCCTCGGACTGTTCCAACACCTCTTCGGCTGTGGGCGCGCCGCCCAGCTCACGCGCAAAGAGCAGCTTTAAGGCCACTTCACGGGCCAGGGCACGTTGTTTCACGATCCGTTCCCGCCTTTGAAGATTTTGAAGACCAGGTCCTTCATGCCGTCCGTGCCGTTTTTGTCATAGAGATAGCCGATAAACGCGCCCAAGCCAATCAGCAATGCCAGCAGCAGGGTGCGCCAAAAGCCCGCGGTCAGCATAAGTATGCCGACGACAAGACCAAGGCCCATGCCGACCAGTACGCCGGGGCGTTTATTCCATTGTTCAGTCAACCATTTCATGCAAAAACTATTCTACTCTCGCTGCCGGAGCGGCGGACGCGCTCTCTACGAGGACACTGATCTCTTGTACCAGTATGCCGCTTTGCTCCTCGATATACTCTTTGAGCGATTTTTGCAGCTCGGCCGTCAGCTCTACCAGCGGGGTCTCGGGCAGGACGGAAAGCTTGACGCTGAAGACGACGCTGCCGCCCTCCACGACGCGGATCGAGGTGGCGCAGTCACGCACGCGGCTGTTGCCGCGAATGTGCCGCTGTGCCATGACTTCCAGCGCGGCCAGGGCGATGTAAGCGCTGCCGTTGTCCGTGGTTTTGATCAGCGCGCTGGCGGGCTGCGCCTGTTTGCGCTCGCGCTGCGTTTTGGGCGCGAAGATCAAACGCAGGCAGAGAATGGCAACGACCAGCGCCGCGGCCACCACAATCAGCGCGCCTGCCGGAACTTTCATGATGCGCGCCAAACTTGCCCAGTCCGGCTGACTGAGCGGCCAACCGAGCGCCGCCGACACCAGGCACAGGCAGACGCAAAGCAACAGCAGGGCCATAAGAACACATAGGATACGATCGAAAATTTTCATGATGATTCTCCCCTCATTCGGACAAGCAAACCAGGCGGAGCGTATTGGCTCCGCCTGTATGTGGGTGGGATTACTTTACGCGGCCTGTGGGCTCGACGGGCGGCGCCTTCTCTTCGACGACGACCTTCTTCTCTTTCTCCAGGACGACGGACTGCACGGTGATATTGACTTCGACCACCTTGAGGCCGGTCATGGTCTCGATGGCCGACTTGATCGCCTCCTGCACCTTCTTGCAAACGTCCTGAATGCGGAAACCGTACTTCACGATGACGGCGAGGTCCACGGCGCATTCTTCGTTCCCGACTTCGACTTTGATGCCCTTGGTGTAGCTCTTTCTGCCGAGTTTCTCGGTCAGGCCCTCGATGGCGGTGCCGCTCATGCCCTCTACGCCCTCGATCTCACTGGCCGCCAAAAAGGCGATGGTCGCGATGACGTCGTCCGCGAATACGACTTTTCCTCCGCCGGCCGGCGCGATGGCAGTCTCTTTGTTCTCGCTCATGATATGCTCTCCTTAAATTGAATTTCCCTAGTATTTTTATGATTATATCAGCCTTTTTGTGAAAAGTAAACCGCTTTTATCCGTTTTTCGCCGATGTTCGCGAAAAAGAGGCCGGATACGTCATCCCCTGCTTCGGTCCGAGCTTATCTGCCAGCTGCACCAGCCAGCGCAGGATTAACGCCACGTCAGCCGCCGATACAGTTTCTGCGCACCGCACATCGCCATAAATCTGTGTCAGCTTGGTGCAGTTGGAAAACGCCATGGCCTCGATTGCGGTCACGCCGCTCGGAATGGTGATATTGGTCACGCTGGCGCATTGCCGAAACGCGCCGGCTGAAATGGTGATCACGCTGCCCGGAACGGTGATGCTCGCCGGTTTGCCGCAGTTGTGAAACGCGCCACTCCCGATAGTAGTCACCCCATTCGGAATGACCACGCTGAGCAGATTGGCGCTGTCCCGAAACGCCTCCGTGCCAATGGCGGTCACAGGATAGCCGCCCAATGTGCTTGGAATCGTAATACTGCCGCCGGTCCCTCTGTACTTGACAATCTCCGCCGTGCCGCCACCGAGGGCAGTATACTCATAGTCCCCACTGATTGCCGCCAGGCTCATCAAAGGCAATGCACCCAAACACAACACCACCGCCAGTACCAATGTGAAAGTTCGTTTCATTTTCTTTCTTCCCTTAAACAGCATGGGCAATTCTCAAAAGTGTACTTTTTGATATTGGCCCATAAAAAGAAAATAATGGGTATTGTGTATGCGGGACTGGTTGTTTTTCGCAAAACATATTGACAATATAGCGAAATAGGCATATATTTTATGCAAGTTATTGGGCTCTCAAAAAGTGTACTTTTTGAGAGCCCATTATTTTCTGCTGTCAAACTATTGCTTCAACGACTGTATCGCCTCGGACATGGCCTTGTAGCCGCCGCAGCGGCAGAGGTGGCCGCCAAGGGCCTCCATGACCTGCGTTTCTGAGGGGTTCGGATAGCGGCCCAATAGGGCCTTTGACGCCACCAGCATACCCGGAATGCAAAAGCCGCATTGCACCGCGCTGTGGTCGATAAAGGCCTGTTGCAGGGGGTGGAGTGCGCCGTCCGTGGCGATGCCCTCTACGGTGAGGATCTCCGCGCCGTCCGCCTCAAGGGCGAGGATAATGCAGGAGCGAACGGGTTTGCCGTTCAGCAGCACGGTGCAGGCGCCGCACTCGCCGTTTTCGCAGCCGCTCTTTGTGCCGGTGAGCCCTGCCTCGTCACGGATAAATTGTAGCAGGGTCATGGTCGTGTCGACCGTCGCTTGATAGGCCAGGCCGTTGATGGTGATCGTTACCTGTTTATCCATTGCAAGCACCTCCCGTCAATTCTTCAATGCCCATTTGGATCAGTTCTCCGACCATGGCGCGCTTGTACTCCGGCGAGGCACGCATACTGCTGCGCCTGGGGTGCACGGTTTCGAGCGTGGCGGCGATGGCTTGCTGCAAGCGTTCTGGGGTATAGGGGCCCGCGTTGAGAATTTCCTCCGCCGCTTTTGCGCGGGCGACTGTGGGCCAGGCCGCGCCGAAGGCGATACGGAAGTTGCTTTTGCCCTCGCAATAAATACCCGCGCTGATGCCGGAGAGGTCCATGCCCTTGACGCGGCTGCAGCGGTAGTATTTGCTTTTGGCGTTGGGGTTGGGCGTCTTTAGGTTCACGCCCAGCAGGACTTCACCCTCTTGTAAATCGACGCGCCCGGGGCCCAGCAGGAAGGATTCGAGCGTGGACACACGGGTGCCGGAACGGCCGGCCACGACCACGTCGGCGTCATAGAGCAACAGGCCCGGCACGGAGTCCGCAGAGGGCGAGCCGTTGCAGATATTGCCGCCGATGGTCGCGCGAAGGCGGATCTCGTAACAGCCGATACGGCCCGCGCCTTCGACCAGCGCGTGGTAGACCTGGGTGAGCGGGTGTTCCACGACCTCCTGAATCGGCTCGGCGGCGCCGATGAAAATGCCGCCGGGTATCGCGTAGATACCGTGCAGTTCGGGCACGTTCTTGATGTCGATCAGCAGAGCGGGTTCGGCCTTGTTTTCCTTCATGACCAGCACGAGGTCCGTGCCGCCCGCGAGCAGTTTGGCGCCCGGCGTTTGGTTTAGCTCCAGCAAACGTTGCAGGGTCGTTGGTTTTTCATAGGGACAGGCGTTTAAGATCACTTGGGTTCACCGCCTTTCAGGGTTGTGATGATCCGGTCCGGCGAGGCGGGCAGGTCGTGAAAGTCCAGGCCCGTCGCGTCGCGCAGGGCGTTGAGGAAGGCGGGGACCGTGCCCACGCAGCCGTGCTCCCCTATCCCCTTCGCACCGTAGGGGCCGGATTCCTCCGGCGTTTGCACGAAGAATACCTCCGTTTGGCACGCGATGTCCTCGATGCCCGGGATCTTATAATCGACCAGCGTGTCATTGCGCACGCGGCCCGTTTTTTCGTCAAAGATAATGGTTTCGCTGGTCGCGCTGCCCAGGGCCATCAACATGGCGCCGGCCACCTGTTCGGTCGCCAGCACGGGGTTGATGATCGTGCCCGCGTCGATGGCGTTCATGAGGCGCAGCACGGTCGTTTCACCCGTGCGGGTATCCACTTCCAGCTCCACGCCCACGCAGCCGAAGGTCCAGTCCGCCGCCGCGTTGGTTTGGCCGGTATCCAAATCGGGGTTCTGCACGCCCTGCGCGACAAAGTTACCCTGGCCGAAGAAGGGTCGGGTGATGGCTGTGCCGTCCAGATTGCGCAGGCCCGTGGCGAAGTCGGCAAGCGGGATTTCCTGCCCGTTGAAACTGACCGCGCCCTTGGCGTAGGCCACTTGATCGGGCGTAGTGGCAAAGACCTTCGCGGCCTCGGTTTTTAAGTTGCGCTTGAAATCGGCGGCGGCCAGCAGCACGGCGTTGCCCGAGCCCCAGGTGCTGCGGCTGGCGACCGTTTGCCAGTCGTAGGGCGAGGAGAAGGTGTCGACGGAGGTTTTGAACAAGACCCTCTCGAAGGGCAGGTCCAGCGCCTCGGCCGCGATCTGCGAGAGGGCGGTGTGCAGGCCCTGGCCCATGTCCACCGCGCCGACGGAGAGCGTGAGGCTGCCGTCCGCGTTGAGCTTGATCAGCGCGCCCGACTGGGCGTTGGATGGCATACAGGGCGTTTTCATATAGGCCGCCATGCCGCGCCCGACGAGACAATGCGACTTTGCTTTGGGCAACGGTTGGCCCCAGAGTTTGTCTGTGATAATACGCGCGCACTCGCGCACATTGCCGTTGCTCGCGTGCATGACCTGGCCGATCCCGTTGGCCTCGCCCGCCTGGAGCAGGTTTTTCATGCGGAGTTCGGCCGGCGTCATATTCAGCTTGCGTGCCGCCTCGTCCATCAGGCGCTCGATGGAGAGGTGCGCCTCGGGATGGCCGTAGCCGCGGAAGGCGCCGATGGGCTGCGTATTGGTGTAGACGCCGTAGACGTCGAGCTGCAGGTCGGGCACGATGTAGGGGCCCGAGCCGGAGAGCGCGGTGCCCGTGAGCACGTTGATCGCGTAGTCCGCGTTGCCGCCGCTGGCCTGCACGCATTGGCCGATCATGGCGAGTAACTTGCCCGCGCGATCAAAGCCCAGCTTATAATGCGCCTTGATATTGCGGCCGTGGGTCGCGCCGCTGAACATCTCCTCGCGGGAAAGCAGCAGGCGCACGAACTTGCCGGGCACGTGTTTGGCGACGCAGGCCACAAGCGCCTCGATCGTGATATCCGATTTGCCGCCGAAACCGCCGCCCAAGAAGGGCGCGATGACCTGGATCCTGCCATAGGGGATTTCGAGCAGTTCGGAGATCGTCGTCTGCACCACAAAGGGCGCCTGGGTCGTGGCGTACATGATCATCGAGCCGTCGTGTCCGTATTTGGCCACGGCGCAATGGGGTTCCATTTGGACGTGCACGGCGGGCGGGAAGTAATAATCCCCTTCCACCACGCAGTCCGCCTGTTGCATGACCTGCTCCGCATTGCCCTTGCGCACCTTAAAATGCTGGTAGGTGTTGTGGCCCACGCGGCGGACGAAGGGCAGGGTCTTGTAATCCATCATGTTTTCATGAATGACGGGCGAGGATGGGTCCATTGCGGCAAGCGGATCCTGCACAAAGGGCAGGATCTCGTAGTCCACGACAATGGCACGCGCGGCTTTCTCTGCCTCGCGCTCGGTGCGCGCGACCACGGCGGCGACCGGCTCGCCGACATAGCGGACCTTGTCGCGCGCGATCGGATGCTGATCGTGGATCGCCACGCCAAATGGGCCGGGCACATCCGCGCCGGTGACGATCTTCACCACACCGGACATGGCCAGGGCCGCCCCTGCGTCAATGCTTAAAATGCGCGCATGGGCGTGCGGCGAGCGCAGCACCTTGATGTGCAGCAAGTTCGGGAAACGCATATCGGCGGTATAGACGGTCGCGCCCGTCGCTTTCTCCGCGCCGTCTATCTTGCGCTTGTTGCTTCCCACCGTATGAAAGGCCATAGATACCTCGATTCTGTTTAGGACTGGGAGATCACTTTCCCGTTTTTGATGACGAACGCGGGCGCCTGGTGCGTCCAGATCGCGTGATAGACGTCCGGCTCGCGCAGCACCACGAGGTCCGCGTTACCGCCGACTTCGAGCACGTGGTTCTTCATGCCCAGCACCTTGGCGGCCGAGACGGTGATCATATCCCAGAGCAGTTCCATATCGGCGAAGGTGGTCATCCACAGCAGGTGACAGGCCAAAAAGGCGATCTGCTGCATATTGCACATACCGAAGGGATAATAGGCGTCGGCGACGTCGTCCTGACCCAGGGCCACGGGCACGCCCGCCGCCAGCAGGTCGCGCACGCGCAGGTGCAGGGGGCCGGTGTGCGGGTCGGTGACAAAGCCCGTGCCGGACTTTAAGGCAAGGGTGACGATTTTTCTGAAGTAGTTTTCGTTGTACAGCGACATCGCGCGGCAGTGCTGGGCGGTGAACCGGCCCTGCCAGCCTTTTTCGATGACCTTGAGCATCGCCATTTCCAGTGTGCGCTCGTCCGCGTCGCCCACGTCGTCAAGCAGCATGGAGACGTCCTTGTTATACTTCACGGCCAGGTCGAACATCTTGTCGATATGGTCCTGCTCGTCCGCCCGCGTGAACTCGATCCACGGAATGCCGCCCGCGACGTCCGCGCCTAAAGCCATGGCCTCGTCGACCAGTTCCGCCGCGCCCGGTTCGCGCGCCACGCCGTCCTGCGGGAAGGCGACGACTTGCAGTTCGACTTTGTCCTTGTATTCCTCGCGGGCCTTGAGCAGGGCTTTCACGCCCTCGAGCTTGGCCTTGCTGTCCACGTCCGCGAAGGCGCGGATATGCGTGTTGCCGTACTTGACCGCGAGATCGCAGACCTTGCGCACATTGGGCAGAATCCATTTTTCGTCGTAGCTTTCCTTAAAATCGGCCGCGCGCTCGATCGCCGTCATCGCGCCGCCCATGCCGCCCGTGTGGTATTCGCCC
>WRCT01000017.1 GCA_009783775.1 Clostridiales bacterium
GCGGTGAAGAAGGTCTGGGACGACGCAGGCCACGAAAGCGCGCGCCCCGCGAGCGTAACGGTATACCTGCTTGCCGACGGCCAGATCATAGACTCTGCCGTGCTCTCAGAAGGCAACAACTGGGGCGGCGCATGGCGTGATCTCGATGGCAGTTTCACCTACAGGATCATGGAGGATCCGATTCCGGCCAACTATGAGGTGAGCTACGATTATGCCAACGGCACGCTGACGATTACGAATAAATACAAAGCGGGGGTCACGAACCCGCCGCCGACGCCGCCGATTATCCCGCCGCCGACGCCGACACCCCAGGGCTGGACACCCGTCCCGCCGACGCCGACGCCCGAGGGCTGGACGCCCGGAACACAGCAGACCTTCGAGCCGTGGACGCCCGTGCCGACACCGCAACCCCCGACGATTGACGTCGCGGTGCACAAGGTATGGAACGACGCCGGAAATGAGAACAAGCGTCCCGCAAGCGTGACGGTTTATCTGCTTGCCGACGGCCAGATCATAGACACCGCCGTGCTCTCTCAGACCAACAACTGGGGCGGCGCGTGGCACGGTCTCGATGGCAGTTTCACCTATAAGATCATGGAGGATCCGGTCCCTGCCGACTATGTCGTGAGCTACAGCTATGCCAACGGTTTGGTGACGATCACGAATACCTACGACGCAGGCAACACAAACCCGCCGCCGACCCCGCCGGATATCCCGACGCCGACGCCGACGCCCGCGGACTGGACGCCCGCGCCGCCGCCAACCCCGACACCCGAGGGTTGGACACCCGAGCCGCCGCGCACCTTCGAACCGTGGACGCCCGTGCCGACAGCGACGCCGACGGCAACCCCGACACCTTCCCCGACGCCGTTTGTGGCGACGAATACGATTCGCATCGATCCGCCGGTACGCAAGGAAGTTGTGGACAAACCGGCTGCAAAGGCGGCGACGGAATTCACCTTCTATCTGAAGGCTTTGGATGGCGCGCCTCTGCCGGACGGCGTGGTTGGCGATACGAAAACCCTCAAGATCCTGGGCGAGGGCGAAAAGGAATTCGGCTGGATCACATACACGCAACCCGGCACCTATGTGTACGAGATCACGGAGCAGCGGGGCAGTTCCAGTAACTACACTTACGATCCCACGGTCTATACCATGACGGTTGTGATTCATGCGGAGGGCAGCGAACTGGTGCTGATATCGCAAATATTCAGCAAGGACGGCGCGGCCGTGACCAAGCCGGTGTTCATCAACAACTACATCAAGACCGGCGAAAACAGCCTGGCGCACGTCTACTGGATACTCATGCTGGCCGCCTTGGCGCTGATGACCCTGGTCGTCCTGCGCAAACGCAAGCCGAACTAAAACCACGAACAAGACCCAAAGGGCTCCCGCATAACGCGAGGGCCCTTTTCAACCCCTACCCGTCATTGCGGACTTGATCCGCAATCTCACCGATGTGACTTAAATGAAAAATCTTTACGACTTTTATTCCCAGTTCCCGTGCTTTCTGTTATACTTACAAGCATGAATGGGGTCACCAAAACCATAATCCTATTTCTTGTATGCCTATTGCTTTTGCCAATCTTTGCGGGCTGTGTTTCGCGCACCGACGCGGCAGACACGGGCAGCGGGGCCTGCCTGGCGTTTTTGGACGCGATAAAGGAGGCCCAGTTTGCCGCCCTCCAAATCGAAACAACCGACATCGAGGAGTATTTGCCCGCATACTATCAGGCGTTGAACGATTGTTATACCACGCCCTACGCCATGCTCGACGAAAGTCTCAAAAATCTCACCGGCGCGCCGCCGTCCGAGGAGGCGCCGAGCGTCACCCTCACCGAGTTTTCCGAGCGTTATACCACCATCTTTCTGGAGATGGGCCTGAAGGACTCCTTCTATGAGGTCATCAACGTCGCGGATATGCGCACCCTCTCCTCCGTGGACTATCGCCTGACCTATATCACCGAGGCCACGGAACCCATGACGCTCACGTTCTCCATGACGGCGGAGAAAAAGGGAACCGAGTGGCGCGTGATGTGGTCGCCCGCGTTGGTTTTTCCCGATCTCGACTGGGGCGATACGATCCTCTACGGCATTCTGCAACCCAAGCGCGGCGAAATCTTCGGCGCGGACGGCGAGCTGCTGGCGCAGAATATCACGGGCCTCACCGTCTTCTGTGTGCCCAGCAAGATCGATCTGGGCGACAATACCGCGCAGTTTGGCGTGAAAGCGCTGTTCGCCAAAGAGGACGAGGAGCTCTCCGCCCAGGAGGCGAACGAAAAGTTTTGGTACGAGCCGTTTTGGAACCAGGTCGCGGGCATTTCTGAACTGAAGGTGGACGCGCAGCAGGTGCGCAACGCGCTTTCCCGAACCTACCGCGATATGACGCGCATCGCCGTGCTCTATCCCGATCAGATGACGCCCGAGCTGGAGGCGCGTATTCTTGCCATTCCCAGCCTGGGCATCGACAACAGCAGCTTTTCCACCCTGCGCGAGTACCCCAACGGCGAGTTTTTGGGACATATTCTGGGCTTTGCGGGTATCATTCAAAAGGAGTATATCGAAGAATACGACAAGAACGGCGAGAGAAACCGGCAGTATTTGGACGATCCCTACTACGACAGGGACAGCTGGCTGGGTTATATGGGCCTGGAAAAACAGTACGAAAAAGTCCTGCGCGGCGAGAAGGGCAGCTTTGCCTACATTCAGAAGAAGACGGGCCGCAACGTCGTCCTGTTTATGAACCCCGCCCGGGACGGCGAGGACCTGCATCTGTCCATCAAACCCAAATTGCAGCGCCGCGTGGAGGAAGTCTACAACACCATCGTCACGGACGACGAGATCCTGGGCACCGTCATTGTCCTCAACCCCAAGACGGGCGCGGTCGAGGCGATGTACAGTAAGCCCGGGTACGACCCGAATAAGTTTACGCGCGGCGAATTTACAGAGGCCGAGTGGAACTTCCTGCTCAACGAGGACAAAACCGCGCCGCTGCTCAACCGCTGTATCCAGGGCCTGTACCCGCCCGGCTCTACGTTTAAGATCCTGACCGCCGCCTGCACCCTGGAGTCGGGCGCGTTTGGTCCGAACGATATCTTCCCTTCATCGGAGCGTGTCCGCATTGACCCGATCGCCGGCGACGTCTGGTTCCCGACCGCGCGCGGCGGTGAGTTTGCGCACACGGGCATCGCGCCGATTCGCCGCACGGGCAATTCCAACCGCCACACGCCCGCGAATATGGAGTCGAGCATTATTGACTCGGACAATATTTATTTCTCCTACTGCGCGCTCAAGATGGGCTGGGACACCTTCATCTGGTATCTTGAAAAGATCGGCATGAGCGGCACGCCCACGGTGAACGAGCGGGGCGAGACGGTTACGACCGGCATCGCCTTTGACCTGCCTGTGCTGGCGCCGCAGATCAAGAACCCCGAGAGCGACCGCACCTGGGACTTGCTGGCCATGACCGGCTACGGCCAGGGCGAGCTGCTGATCACGCCCCTGCAAATGGCCTGCTACGCGGGCGCCTTTGCCAACGGCGGGGATATCATGACGCCCTATCTTGTGGGCTCCACCTGGCGCAACGCGGATATAAGCCTGCCCGACCAACGCATCCCCGACCTGCAGGGATTTCTCCTGTTGCGCAATCGGGGCTATGAGCAAGTCAGCGCGCATCAGCCGACGGTCTGGCGCAATATCGCCTCGCAGGCGAATGTGGACGCCATCGTCAAGGGTATGGTTGGCGTCTGCCGCTCGCGGCACCTGCGCGGTTACGAGCGCGGCGGCACGGCGAAGGACCTGGGCGTCACCAGCTTTGTGATCGCGGGTAAAACGGGCACGGCGGAAATCGGCACAAAACCCGAGGGCAGCAAGCTCGCGCCCAAGGAACTGGCCTGGTTCATCGGCTTTCGGTATCTGGACGGCGACGGCAACCCGCTCGCGGACGCGGATCAGCGACTTGTGCTGGTCATGCTGGAGCTGGAGGCGGACAAAATGCCGCCCGAGGCCTCCATGATGAAGTTTCTCATCGCGCGCGCCCTGCTCATGCGCGACCCGCTCACCAGCGACGATTCGGACGATGACTATCTGAAGATGATAACATTTTAGGGAGACAAGTTTGTGAAGACAATTGTATTCACCGGCGGCGGCACGGCAGGGCACGTCACGCCCAATCTGGCGCTGATCGAAAAACTTCCATTGGACGAGTGGGACGTTCACTACATCGGCACATTGGGCAGCATAGAATACGAGCTTATCAAAGCCTGCCCGCGCGTGACTTTTCACAGCATCGAGTCGGGCAAGCTGCGGCGTTACTTTTCCTGGCAGAACTTCACCGACCCCTTCCGTGTCATAAAGGGCCTGGCGCAGAGCAAGAAGATCATTCGGGCGCTAAAACCCGACGTGCTTTTTTCCAAAGGCGGTTTTGTCTCGGTGCCTGTGGTGATGGCGGCCAGGGGAAAATGCCCCGTTCTTGTGCACGAGTCGGACTACTCGCCCGGCCTGGCCAACCGCATCGCCGCGCGCTACGCGGACATTCTCTGCCTCACCTTTGAACCGGAAGGCGGGGTCAAGTCTACCCGCAGCCTGCGCGTGGCCGTCACGGGCACGCCGATCCGGCCCGAACTCTACAAGGGTGACCGCCAAAAGGGACTGGCTTTCACGGGCCTTTCGGGCAAAAAACCCGTCCTGCTCGCCATGGGCGGCAGCCAGGGCGCGGGTCCGGTCAACGACAAATTGCGCGAAACCCTGCCCGAGCTTTTGAAAGAGTTTGACATCGTGCACCTCTGCGGCAAGGGCAAGGTGGCGGAGGATTTGCATTTCCCGGGTTATGTGCAGTACGCCTATGTCACGCGGGAAATGGCGGACCTGCTGGCGCTTTGTGACATCGTGCTTTCGCGCGCGGGGGCCAACACGGTCTTTGAGCTGCTGGCGCTGCAAAAGCCCGCCGCGCTGGTTCCGCTGCCGCTTTACGCCAGTCGGGGCGACCAGATCCAAAACGCGGAGTATATGGCCGGGCGCGGTTACGCGATCCACCTGCCGCAGGACGAGATTACATCCGCTGTCCTAACCGAGACCATGCGCACCCTCTATGCGCAGCGCCGCGCCTACGCGATCCGTATGCGCGATGCCAAGGCCGACGGCACGCAGGCGATTCTGGATTTGATTTTTGAGGCAGCGGAGGACCAATGCGTAATGCGTAATGCGTAATTCGCAATTGTTGACAGCTGAAAACCTGTCTTCTCTCGTTGCCGCCGCCAAGCAAAAGCGGGGCAGGGAAGAGATCAATCAAAACCTGGGTGACCGCGCCGCCCTGTATGAGATGATGTCTCACGAATCGGGCAAGGTGCGAAAGAACGCCTACCGGCTCTGCGGCGCGTTGGAACAGGCGCGGGATATTCCCGCCCTGTGCGAGGCGCTGGAACGGGAGATCACCCTCTTTGCCGTTCCCAGTTTACTGCTGGCGCTGGGCGCGCTGGGGGCCGAAGAACCGCTGGCCGCTTACGTCCTCCCGACCGTGCAATCTCCTGCGCAGGAAAAGAATGTGCGGGAGATTCGGGAAACGCTGGAGAAGGTGCGCAAACGCTTTGACAAGACGCCGCTGAAAAACTGGGACAAGTTGGACCGTCCCCAATCCGTGCTTTGCGCGGCGCCGGAAGGATTTGCCGAAGAGCTGGCGCAGGAACTGACGGAGCTGGGCTTTGCGCCCCAAGCGGACGGCACGGTTCAAACCGACGACCTGGCCGGATTGTATCGCGCGAACGGGCTGGTCGAGGCGTTGCTGCCCATCGCGAAAGATATCCCGCTCGACGCCATCGCGGACGCGATGGAGAATGAGGAATCAGGGGTGAGGCATGGGGAATGCACTTACCGCGTTTCCCTGCTGGGGTATGAGGAAAAAAAGGCGCCGCTGATCGCGGAAATCGTTCGAGCCCTGGGTGGCAAAAACAATCCCTCGCATTACGATTGCGAGGTACGGGTGATGGTCAAGCAAATGCCTCATTCCTCGCCCCTCACTCCGCACTGCGATGTTTTCCTCAAGCCCTGCAATGTCACCGACAATCGCTACCCCTGGCGCAGGCAAACCATCGCAGCCTCCTTAAATCCGGCGACGGCGGCCTGTCTCTGCCGCTGGGCCAAGGGCTTGGAGCGGGTGGAAACCCCGCGGGTATTGGACCCCTTCTGCGGCAGCGGCGCCCTGCTCTTTTCCCGCGAGGCCTTGGGCCCCTGCGCCTGTTTGATCGGCGTGGACAAGAGCGCGCAGGCCACGCAAATCGCGCGGGAGAATGCAAAGGTGGGTGGATCCCGCGCCGTCTTTGTCACAAAGGACAGCCTGCGCTTTGCGGCAAAAGAGGAAGGCTTTGACCTGATCCTGTCCAACCTGCCCTTCGGCAACCGTGTGGGCAGTCACGCGGATAACGAGACCCTCTATCGCGGCTTTGTCCGGCGCCTGCCGGCCCTGCTGGCCGAGAACGGGCTTGCCGTGCTCTATACGATGGAGTACCGCCTGCTGGCAAAATGCCTGCGATCCGAACCCAAGCTGCGTCTGGTCGCGCAAAAACGAACCGAGGCCGGCGGCCTTTTGCCCTGGGTGCTTGCCATAGCACGAAAGCTGTGATATAATGGGCAAATACAGTAGGGGTGGTATACACTTGCTGTGAAGAATGAAGCACAATAATGAACGAGGGAACGATTATGAACAAATTGACGAAAAGCACGATTCTTCTTTTGGTTGCCCTGCTCTTGATTTTGGGCGGGGCTATGCTCAGTTCCGCGCTGGTTGTCACGGTTCTGGGCGACGCAAACTGCGATGGCAAGGTGTCCGCGCAGGACGCGTCTGCCATTTTACGGCATCTCACCCAGCTGCAGTTTTTAACGCCGCAGGGACTGGTCAACGCGGACGCCAACGAGGACGGCAAGGTAACGGCGGCGGACGCGGCGGCCATTCTGCGTTACCTCGTCCAGTTGGACGAACTGCCCCCCAGGCCTGTGACAGCCACGCCGTACCGGCCGCCCACGCCCCCGCCGACGGCTACGCCCGTGCCCACGAACAAGCATGGGGATCCGATTATCGGGGATAAGAACACCTGGCCCAACGCGCCCCAGCGGAATACAAAACTGGCCGTGAACCCGTCCGATCCGAATTTCGACAAAATTTACAACCTGCTGCTCAAACGGGAGCTCTGGAAGGGGGTACCCGCCAAGCTGAGTGAAAAGCTGCGCGCTAATAACCAGGCCAGTCAGTATGTGATCGGCTGGTGCTATATGTCCTTTATGGGCGCGCGAAACGGAGATAAGCCCAACTATACGCCGAGCATAGGATCAAAAACCCGCTTCACGATTGACGAGCCTATCCTGTACCGTATCGGCTCCCACTACCTGAATGTGGATATCAAGGACGTCGTAAGCAAGGACGGCACCGCGTCCACCCTGGTTGCTGTGATGAGCGGACTCTCTCAGAATATTGTCATCACCGGACATAATTCCCGCATCAGCGGCGCGCACTTTCATCATCTGCACTCCATGCAGAACGGGGCGCAGGACTTCTTAAACAAAGGCACACTCAAGTCGAAGGCAAACGACTATATCTTTAATATCAGCATCTTCGGCATGCACAAGTGGCAGGTATGGGCCATTGTCGAGACCCCGCACGAGGCGAACAAAACGGAGGCTGCGATTCTCGGGGATCTTTTCAACATGGTTACCCACCCCCACTGCGGCACGGGCGCCACGCAGGATTGGATCAATTATATCCTCTATGACATTCCGAAGATAAATATTAAGAACATTAAGACAATAGACTTCGGTGTGCCGCCCACGCCGGACGACCAGTTTATGACGCTCTACACCTGCGGGGACAAGTATATCAGTGCGCCCAGCAGCGAAGCGCACCTGTATGTGTTCTTAAAGCGGGTGCCATAATAAGGCTAAAACCCCTATTGACAAGGGCGGCCTGCCCTGCTAGTATAATCTCATCAGTGGCAAACGTTCCATTCGCGCCAAGCCGCTGCGGGTAACGCACGTTATCGCGTGAACTTATGCCTCTAAGATGGAGAAGTAAGGTGGATGCGAGCTAAAAGCGCAATGACTTTCGAGGCATTGCGCTTTTTTCATAGAGGGGAGTGTTGAGAGTTGAGAGTGGAGCGAACGAAAAAACTGCTGATGCAGTTTTCATCTTATGGATTCCAAAAACCCATCTAATCATGCCCGCAGGGCATACCTTCATTCCACTCTTCACTCTTCACTCTGCACTCTTGAAAAACAAAGGAGACTTATATGAAACCAACCTACTACATCACCACCCCCATCTACTACCCTTCCGACAAGCTGCACATCGGCCACGCCTACTGCACCGTCGTGACGGACGCCATCGCGCGCTACAAGCGGCAGCGGGGTTACGACGTGTTCTTCCTGACCGGCTCGGACGAGCACGGCCAGAAAATCGAGCGCAAGGCAAAGGAGGCGAACGTCACGCCCCAGGAATACGTGGATCAGATCGTGGCGGGCTTTAAGTCGCTGTGGCAGCTGCTCGACATCTCCTACGACGGCTTTATCCGCACGACCGACCCCGCGCACGTGGCCGCCATCCAAAAAATGTTCAAACAGCTCTACGACCAGGGCGACATCTACAAGTCCAGCTACGAGGGACACTATTGCACCCCCTGCGAGAGCTTTTGGCTGGCGCGGCAATTGAAGGACGGCAACTGCCCCGACTGCGGCCGGCCCGTCGAACTGGTGCGGGAGGAGAGTTATTTCTTCAAAATGTCCAAGTACGCGGACCGTCTGATCGCCCATATCCGCGACAACCCCGACTTTATCCAGCCCGTCAGCCGCGCGAACGAAATGCTGCAAAACTTCCTGCTGCCGGGTCTCGAGGACCTCTGCGTCTCACGCACGAGCTTCAAGTGGGGCATTCCCGTGAGCTTTGACGAAAAGCACGTCATCTATGTCTGGCTCGACGCGCTCTCCAACTACATCACCGGCCTGGGCTGGGGCGGCGCGGACGAAAGCCTCTTTCATCGCTACTGGCCCGCCGACGTGCACATCGTGGGCAAGGAGATCGTGCGCTTTCACACGATCATCTGGCCCATCATGCTCATGGCGCTTAATATCCCCCTGCCCAAGCAGGTTTTCGGCCACGGCTGGCTCGTGCTCGACGGCGGCAAAATGTCCAAGTCGCGCGGCAATGTGGTCGACCCCGTCGTGCTCGCCGACCGCTACGGCGTGGACGCGATCCGCTATTTCCTGCTGCGTGACGTGCCCTTCGGCAGCGACGGCGTGTTCTCCAACGAGGCGCTGATCAACCGGATCAACAACGACCTGGCCAACGATCTGGGCAACCTCTTGTCGCGCACCACAGCCATGATCGACAAATACTTCAATGGCAGCATTCCCGCGCCCGACGCGAAAACGCCCGAAGAGGACGATCCGCTGATCGCCTTGGCGGGCGCCCTGCCCGCCGAGGTGGACGCGCAAATGGAGGCGCTGCACGTGCCCGACGCGCTCGCCGCGATCAACCGTCTCATCGGCGCCTGCAACAAATACATCGACGTGACCGCGCCCTGGCTGCTTGCCAAAACCGACGAGGGCAAAGCGCGCCTTTCCACCGTGCTCTACAACCTCGCGGAGTGCCTGCGTATCGCGGCGATCCTGCTTATCCCCTTCCTCACGGCCACGCCCGCCAAGATCTTTGCCCAGCTGGGCACGGCCCCAACCGGACAGGAACTCGATTCCATTGCCTTCGGCGGCACCGAACCGGGCGCGCAGGTGCAAAAGGGTGAGCCCATCTTCCCGCGGATTGATCTGCAGAAAGAGCTGGAGACCCTGGACAACGCAACCGTAGGGCGGGGGCTTGCTCCCGCCGTCGAACACAAACCCGAAATCGAGTACGACGATTTCGATAAAGTGGAACTGCGCCTTGCCAAAGTCATCGCCTGCGAGGAAGTACCCAAGGCCAAAAAGCTGCTCAAGCTGACCGTGGAATCGGGCGGCGAGACCCGCACGGTCGTATCGGGCATCAAAAAATGGTACGCGCCCGCCGACCTGGTCGGCAAAACCGTGGTACTGGTCGCCAACCTAAAGCCCGTCACCCTCTGCGGCGTGGAAAGCCACGGTATGATTCTCTGCGCCTCGGATGAGGGGGAGCGGCTGGCCATCGTTGTGCCCGGGAGCGATCTGCCCGACGGGCTGATTGTGCGATAAACTACAAACTACAATGTACAAACTACAATTGAGGAAAAAACAGCCATGCTGTTTTCACTGAATGATTTATTGTATTTTGCAGCTTGAATTAGCAAAGAAAGCCCATTGTTCAAAAAAACTACGGAGTAGTTTTATCGTCAATTGTAGTTTGTAGTTTGTACATTGTAGTTTAATACTGGAGAAACCATGAAACTGTTCGACACCCACGCCCATATCCTCGATGCCCGCTTCGACGCCGACCGTGACGAAGTTCTCAAACGCTGCCGCGAAGTCGGCGTTGAGCGCATCATGGAGGGCTGCTGTGACGAGGCGGAGATCGACGCGGTGCTGGCGCTGGCCGAAAAGGAAGAGATGGTCGTGGGCAGCGTGGGCGTGCACCCGCACGCGGCGCGGGAGATGACGAACGCCACGCTCGATAAAATGGAACAGGCGCTGGCGCACCCGAAGATCCTGGCGGTCGGCGAGATCGGGTTGGACTATCACTATGACTTTTCGCCCCGCGATGTGCAGCGGCATTGGCTGGGGCAGCAGCTTGCGCTGGCCGCGCAAAAAAACGTTCCGGTTATCCTGCACAACCGCGAGTCCAGCGGCGATATGCTGGAAATCCTCACGGCGCACAAGAACGGGCTGCGCGGTGTCATGCACAGCTTTTCGGGCAGCTATGAGACGGCGGCGCGCTGCCTGGACCTCGGCCTGTATATCGGTCTGGGCGGCCCGCTCACCTTTGGCAACGCGGTCAAGCCCCGCGAGCTGGCGGCGCGCCTGCCCATTGATCGGCTGGTGATCGAGACCGACTGCCCCTATCTCACGCCCGTGCCCTTTCGCGGCAAACGCAACGATCCCTCGCTTCTGCCCTATATCCTCACCGCCCTGGCCCAATGCCGCAGGATGGACGAGCAGGAGCTGGCAGAGCAGTTGTTTGCCAATAGTCTTGCGTTATTTCAGCTGATATAGTAAACTACAATGAGAAAAAACTGCGGAGCAGTTTTCTCCTTCACTTTCCACTTTCCACTACCAAAGGAGGTATAAAAAATGTCGGACATCATTGACATCACCAAAGACAAAATGCAAAAAACAATCTCCGTCTTCAAGCAGGAGCTGAACGGGCTCAAGGCGGGTCGGGCCAACACGCAGGCGCTCGACCGCATTTTGGTCGATTACTACGGCACGCCCACGCCCATCAACCAGCTCGGCAACCTGTCCACGCCGGAGCCGCGTATGCTCGTCATCTCGCTCTGGGACGCGAAGATGATCCCCGCCGTGGAAAAGGCGATCCAAAAGTCAGACCTGGGCATCAATCCGGCCAATGACGGCAAGATCATTCGCCTGATCTTCCCCGAGCTGACCGAGGAGCGCAGGCGCGACTTGGTCAAGGCGGTGAAAAAACGCGGCGAGGAGGCGAAGGTCGCGGTGCGCAATGTGCGGCGCGAGTCCATGGAACAGGTCAAGAAGGACAAAAAGGACAGCGTGATCACCGAGGACGACCAGAAAAAGCTGGAGGACAGGCTGCAAAAGACGACCGACGAGCTGATCCGTGAAATCGACGGGATCCTCACCGCCAAAGAAAAGGAGATCCTCTCCGTTTGATTAACGTACTTGGTTTGGACCTGGCCTAAGCCACCCGGCGTCTTACCGACGCGGGCTTTGCTGTGCAAACGGCGCAGCTCGCCCCCAAGAAACCCAAGCCCGGGGACGCTTGCCGCGTCGTGCGGCAGCGGCTGCTGGACGACGGAGTTGTACTGTTGGATTGGGCGGAGTTTCGGACGGAAGTAGTAAGTAATAGAGAATAAGTAATAAGTAAAGGAGTGCCTACGGCACGATTATATGGGCTGCTTGAACGTAAATGCAATTGAAAAAACAGCGAAGCTGTTTTCACATACTCTATTCCTTATTCCTTATACCTTATTCCTTATATGAAATACACCAACCAACAACTTCAGGAACTCGGCCTCGCCACCCTCCCAGCCCATATTGTCATCATCATGGACGGCAACGGCAGGTGGGCCAAGGGGCGCAGCCTACCGCGCGCGGCGGGGCATAAGGCGGGCGTGGAACGGCTGCGGGAGCTGATCCGTTTTTCATCGGACGCGGGTATTGCCGCTTTAACGCTCTACGCCTTTTCCTCAGAAAACTGGGTCCGGCCCGAGCCCGAGGTGCGTGTGCTCTGCAATCTGCTGGTCGAGTATTTCAATAAGGAGATCGCCGAGCTGCATGAGAACCAAGTGCGTATCCGCGCCATCGGCGACCTGAATGCCTTTCCGCAGCGCGTGCAAAAAGCGGTGCGGGCGGCGGAGGAAAAGACGGCCCAAAACGCGGGCCTCAAACTCAATATCGCCCTCAACTATGGGGCGCAGGCCGAGCTGCTGCGTGCGGCGCAGGCTTGCAGTGCGCGGGCGATAGAGACGGGCCGGCTGCCCGAGAAGGCCGACTTTGAGGCGCAGCTCTATACGGCGGACCTGCCGGAGGTGGATCTGATGATCCGCACGAGCGGCGAACAGCGCCTGTCTAATTTTCTGCTCTATCAGCTGGCCTACGCGGAGCTGTATTTCACGCCCTGCTTTTGGCCAGACTTTACGAAAGAAGAGTATATCAAAGCGCTGCGGGACTATAACGCGCGCGGACGAAGATTTGGTGGGTTATGATATTAAAAAGAAAAAACTGCGAAGCGGTTTTCTCAACAATTGTACACGGTACATTTTACATTGTACATTGTAACAAGGGGGCATTATGTTAACGAGAACATTGGTCGGCATTGGAATTGTAGCGCTGGCGCTGGCCGGACTGTGGCTGGGCGGACTGTGGCTGGTGGTGGTGTACACCGTATTTTTCGTGCTGGCCGTGCAGGAGTTAGGCCGCGCCTTTTCGGCCAAGGGCAAGACGGGGTTTTGGCTGCCCGCCTATATTTTCGCCGCCCTGTTTCCCATCACCTATTACTTCGGCGGGTTCAACGCGCTTTATTTGTTTGTGTTTTTCCTGGCCTGTTTTGTCGCCACGGTGGTGGGCCAGGTCTTGACCGCAAAGGGGGACTTCGAGGCTGTGCCCTACAGCCTGCTGCCCTTCGCCTATCCGCTGCTGCCCGGCGTCACGCTGGTTCTGCTTTACTTCGGTCTGCCGGAGGACATCTTTCTCACCGCCACCGCGCTGGCCCTCTTTGCGCCCGCGCTGGGGGACACCCTCGCCTACTTCGGCGGCGTACTGTTGGGGCGGCACAAACTCTGTCCGGCCATCAGCCCGAAGAAAACCGTGGAGGGCGCGCTCTTCGGTCTTTTGGGCGGCACGCTTTTGGGGCTCTTGCTCTGGCTGGCCCAGCCCTGGTGGGGCGGTGCGGTCGGGTTTTGGCCGCTGTTGATCCTGGGCCTGGTCTGCGGCGCGATGGGACAAGTCGGCGACCTGTTCGCCTCCTGCCTCAAACGCTACGCGGGCGTCAAGGATTTCTCGGGCATCTTCCCGGGCCATGGCGGGATCCTCGACCGAATCGACAGCCAGCTGTTATGCGCGCCCGTTGTTCTCGCATACTTTATGCTGACGGCGTTGTAGGAAACTACAATGTGTACATTGTAGTTTGAAAAAAGGAATCATGAAAAAGAAAGTTTCTATATTAGGCAGCACGGGCTCCATAGGCAAGCAAACCCTCGAGGTCCTGCAACATCTGCAAGACGAATTCGAGGTCTATGGCCTTGCGGCGGGCAGCAAGACAGAGCTGCTGGAAGAGCAGGCGCGGGTTTTCAAACCCCGCGTCGTGGCTTGCGGTGAAAATGCCGCCACCGCGCTGGCCGGAGACCCGGCGGCCGATATCGTCGTGCTGGCCATCTCGGGTTTTGCCGCGTTGCGGCCCTTGCTTGCCGCCATTCCGCTGGGGAAACGCATTGCCATCGCCAACAAGGAGAGCCTCGTCTGCGGCGGCCATCTGGTGCAAAACGCCCTTGCCGCCTCCGGCGCGGAGCTGATCCCCATCGACAGCGAGCAGTCGGCTTTGTTCCAATGTTTGCAAACCGTAGGGGCGAACTGTGTTCGCCCGCAACGCGACGTCAAACAACTTATCCTCACCGCGTCCGGCGGGCCCTTCTGGCGCAAGAATCGTGACGAATTGCGCGACATCACGCCCGCGCAGGCGCTGGCTCACCCCACCTGGACCATGGGCCGCAAGATCACGCTCGACTCCGCCACGCTGATGAACAAGGGTCTGGAGGTGATCGAGGCGGCGCGGCTCTTCCACTTCGACGCCGACCAAATCTCCGTGGTCATTCACCCTCAGTCCGTCATTCACGCGCTGGTGGAGTTTGCCGACGGCAGCATGATGGCCAGCCTGGCGCAGCCCGATATGCGCCTGCCCATTCAATACGCGCTGACCTACCCGAACCGTTTGCCCTCGCTGACGAAAGCGCTTTCGCTGACCGAGATCGGCAAGTTGGAATTTTATCCGGCGGACGAAACCCGCTTCCCCTCGCTGCGCCTGGCCTACGAGGCCCTGCGTTCAGGCGGCGGTTATCCCGTGGTCTACAACGGCGCGAACGAGCGCGCGGCCGAACTGTTCTTCACAGGCGAGATTTCCTTCCTCGACATCGACCGCTTTGTCGAATCCGCCCTTTCCCGCTACGTCCCCCAACCCATGGACAGCCTGGAGGCTATTTTCGAAGCGGATCGGTTTGCCAGACAATGCGCAATGCGTAATGCATAATGCGTAATTAGGACGAAGTTTCGCCGGCGGCGAAACAACCATCATTACGAATTGCGAATTGCGCATTACGAATTATAAAGGAGCCCCCATGATAACGACCGTCCTCTACATCCTCTACGCCCTGCTCGTGCTCTCCGCCCTGGTGACGGTGCACGAACTGGGCCATTACATCTCCGGCCGCGCGCTGGGCTTTTCCGTGCTGGAGTTTTCCATCGGCATGGGTCCGCGCCTATTAAAGTTCGAGAAGAACGGCATTCTTTACTCATTGAAGGCCTTTCCCATCGGCGGCTCCTGCCGTTTCGCGGGCGAGGACGAGGCGGCTATCGGCGCGCGCGACTTTAACGCCCTGGCGCCCTGGCGGCGGGCGATTACGCTGGCCTCGGGCGCGATCTGCAATATTCTCTTCGCCTTTATTCTGACCATCATTCTGCTCACGACCTATGGGGACTGGGACACCTCCAAGAATTTTGTCGGCGAGGTCAACCCGGGTTCCAGCGCGCAGGCCGCAGGCATGATGGAAGGCGACTTACTCCTGTCCATCAACGGGAAACAGATTCGCCGGGACGATCAGATTCGAACATTTTTGGACAAGGCAAAGGACGGTTCGGCGGAGATAAAAGTGGAACGCGGCGGTGCCGTCGTTGTCCTGCATTTGACCGAACTATTCAACGCCGAAGAGGGGAGAAACATGATGGGGGTCATCATGGACTATTCTGCGCACGAGAAAGTCCGCTACTCCTTCTTCGGCGCGGTGGGCGAGTCCGCCCGCTTTGTGACCGGCATGATCGGCGAGATGTTTGACTTTCTCAAACAACTGGTCATGGGCCGGATCTCCGCGGGGGACATGGCTGGACCGGTGGGCATTGTCGACCTTTTTGTGACCTTCGCGCCCGAGGGCTTTGAGGTCGTGTTGCGTATTGCCGTCCTGCTCTCGGTCAATCTGGGCTTTATCAACCTGCTGCCCCTGCCCGCGCTGGACGGCGGACGGCTCGTGTTCGTGGCCATCGAGGGCATTTTCAAAAAGCGTGTGCCGGAGGAGATCGAGGGCCGTATCCACGCCACCGGCCTGATGCTCCTTTTTGGGCTCATCATCTTTATTACAATAATGGATATCTCGCGATGTATAAGATAGGTGATGGGGCCCACTGATTAAATCGTGAGGGGGAATAGTTGGCCTGCCAAAAGCTCCTGGGTTGGGACCATTCTGATAGCCACTCTACCCGGCGAACGATTTAATCAGGGGTTCCGATGAAGATAACAACTTGAAAACTGGATTGTTTCGACATCAATCCTTGCAGGCAAGAGAATCCCGGTGTCTCGCAATGACGCAAAGCCCCAACCCCATCGTCATTGCGAGGAGAACACAGGTTTGTGTGTTAGGAGCAGCACGACGAAGCAATCCAGTCTCCCAGGAAACGTCATGGAGGAGCATATGACAAAGGCCGTGAAAATAGGCAACCGAATCATCGGCGGGGGCAACCCGATCTTGGTGCAGTCCATGACGAATACGGACACCCGCGATGTCGCCGCGACCGTCTCTCAGATTCGGGAGCTGGAGGCAGTGGGCTGTGACATCGTGCGTGTCGCGGTCTTTGACAGGGCCAGCGCGGCGGCTGTCCGTTCCATCGTGGACGCGATCTCGATCCCCCTGGTGGCGGACGTGCACTTTGACTATAAGCTCGCGCTGGCCGCGATGGAGAACGGGGTGCACAAATTACGTTTTAACCCGGGCAATATCGGCGGCGAAAAGCGCGTGCGCGAGATCGTAGCCTGCGCGAAGACGCACGGTGTGCCCATTCGCGTCGGCGTCAACGCGGGCTCTTTGGAGACTGGCCTGCGCGACCGCTATCCGGACAATATCCCCGAGGCCATGGCGCAAAGCGCGCTCTCCCATGTGGCCATGCTGGAAACGGAGGGCTTTACCGACATTGTGCTCGCGCTGAAAGCCTCTTCCGTGGCGACCACGGTCGCGGCCAATCGGCTGATCGCGGCGCGCTGCGATTACCCGCTGCACATCGGCGTGACCGAGGCGGGGGCGGGGCAGGAGGCAGTCATCAAATCCGCCGTCGGCATCGGCGCGCTGCTATTGGACGGCGTTGGCGATACGATCCGCGTCTCGCTCACCGACCACCCCGTACGGGAGGTGGAGGCGGGCAAGCAGATCCTGGCCGCCCTGGGCCTTTCCCGCGAGGATGTGGAGATCGTCAGCTGTCCCACCTGCGGCCGGACGCGGGTGGACCTTCTCGCGGCGGTGGAGTTTGTGCGTGCGAATGTGCCGCGCAATCGCGGCTATCTCAAGATCGCGGTCATGGGCTGTGCGGTCAACGGCCCCGGCGAGGCGCGGGACGCGGACATGGGTATCGCCTGCGGCGACGGCAACGCGGTCCTCTTTGAAAAGGGCGAGATTGTGGCTTCGGGCGAACTCGATGAGATGTTAAGAAACCTGGCAGAAAAGGCGGCGTTCGCCCTTGCCAAGTAATAAGTAATAATGCCAATCACGAGTTAAACAAAGTGTGAACTCGTGACAGAAGAAAGGCAAACGGTGGAAATAGATGGTAAGATTTAGTTATGACAAAAGAAATCTTACTTATCAACCTCTA
>WRCT01000018.1 GCA_009783775.1 Clostridiales bacterium
CAGCGACAGCTTGATCGAGGGCGTGACGGCGGGCATCTCCAACGGTACGGTTTTCGGGACAAATACCTTCCGTATCGCCTTCATCCGGCCGCTTCTCAGCGGCCCCGCGGCAAAGACGGCCACCGCCATTTCCTCCGATCAACTGGCCGCCATATTGGGGTCGATCTCCGTCTATACCCTTTCGCTTGAGGCTTTGGCCGACGCGTTGCTTTTGGATCAGACGGCAAAGGCGCGCCCCGTTGCGGACGCGGTCTCCTACGGTTCCGTGGAGCCCCTGCCGTCCAATCACGGCGACGCGAACGAGGATGGTTTTGTCAACGCGGCGGACGCAGCGGCGATCCTGCGACATCTGGTCGAGCTGGTCACGCTCTCCGAGCAGGGGCTGAAAAACGCTCTGGTCACAGTGAACAAGAGCGTCTCCGCCGCCGACGCGGCCAAACTTCTGCGCTGGCTTGTGGAGTTGGAAGACCTGTAAAAAACGATTCATGTAAAAAAAGAGCGAGAGCTCTTTTTTTAGATTCCAGATTCCAGATTCCAGACCCCAGACCCCAGAAACGCTCACGCGGAAGTTCTCTGTTTCATTTATAATGCCGTGGGCATTATTTCCTTCGCTCCACTCTCCACTCTCAACACTCCACTCTTTTATGAATAGCGTGGAAAATAAAGGACACGCTAATGACGAAATAAAACAAGGAGGTTAATACAATGAGCAAAGGCGGAATGCAGACCATCGGCTGTGAGGTGACAAGCTGCCAGTACAACAGCCAGGGCAGCGAATGTAGCCTGAACAGCATCCAGGTGCGGCCCAGTATGCACAACCAAAGCGAACAGCAGAACGAGAGCCTGTGCGGCTCCTACTCCCACAAGAGCGGCGAAAGCTGGTAGGACAGATTCCAGACGCCAGACCGTAGGGGCGAACTGTGTTCGCCCGCAAAACCAACGTATCCGTAGGGGCGACCATTGGTCGTCCGCCGGCCCCAGTCCCAGAACCGTTCACGCGGGAAATTCAAACCACGAAAAGCACGAAAAGGCACGAACACCACGATAAAGCCTTTCGTGCTTTTTCGTGTTAAAAAAACGCATGAGCAAATGGACGTGAAAACCGTAGGGGCGAACACAGTTCGCCCACAGCCTGTCGACAGGCTGTGGAAATGCGGCGCGTTTCGTTTGCGCTGCACCCTGCCTTCTACACTTTCAGCGCTATCGCGCTGACATAGGCCAGCCCCGCGCCAACCAGGACCTGCAAGGCGTTGGCCCATACATTCAGCATGGCGGTCGGCCCGTAGAGGAAATATTCAAAACAAAGATAACCCAGCGGCACCAGCGGCGCGACGGCCAGCATGGCGAAAATGCGCTGCTTGCCCGGAAAGAGCCGCAAAAGCCAAGCGCAGCCCAGCCCCATCAATCCCTTGATCACAAAGGTGGCGGGGGCATAGGCGGCAAAGCCCAGCAGAACGTCCGCCAGCGCGCCGCCGGCCGCCGCCGCGAGCCCCGCATACAGCGCGCCGCGACGGATGGGCAGGTCGATCCGTCCGCTCATCAGCAGGCAGGCGGCCAAAAACACGCCCACGTCACCCAGATTCATGTACCCGAGGGGCAGGGGAATGGAGAGCAGCGTCAGCAACAGAATCAAAGCGGCGCAAAGCCCCGCCAGCGCAGGTCCGTATGTCGCGCGGCGCGCTTGCATTAAGCCTTTTTCAGCGCGTCCGCCTGAGTTTTCATGCCGGCCAGCGTCAGGCTCATCACCACGTCGGGTTCCAAACCCAACATCTCGCAGCCGCGCAGGATCACGTCGCGGTTGCAGCCCGCGGCGAAACGCTTGTCCTTAAACTTTTTCTTCACGCTCGAAAGCTCCAGCCCCTCAAAGCCCGTGGGCCGCATAAAGGCCGTGGCCAGTACAATGCCCGTTAATTCGTCCACAGTAAACAGGCTTTTTTCAATGGGCGTCTCGGGTTTGATCTCGTTGCAGAACCCATAACCGTGCGACAAAACCGCGCGGATATCCGCCTCGTCGATTCCCTCGGCCTCCAGCATAGCGCGCGCGTGGGCCAGGTGCGCCTCGGGATATTTCTCATAGTCCACGTCATGCAAAATGCCGATGGACTCCCAATGCTCGGGATTGTCCCCGAAATAACCCGCCATCGCGCCCATCGCCGCCGACACCGCCACCGCGTGCATGATGAGGTGCGGCTGACCTACGTGTTTTTTCAATATCTCCCAAGCTCTTTCTCTTTGGATCATTGTCTTATCTCCCTCTTGCGAATTTAACAGTTTCCATCCTATCACGTTTCTTTTATTCTTTCAACCACGAATGACACGAATGGCACGAATGCGCTCACGCGAGTTATAAAAATATATTCGTGTCATTCGTGGTTTGAAAAAAGTTTTAGCCAGGTTATTATGCTGTGTTCTTATTATCTCTCTCGCCGGATGCCGGGTAGAGGATAAAACGGAAGCGCTGACCGATGATGAAATCTTGCAAACGGCGCTGGAAGCATACGAATACTCCTTGCCCCTGGTGCTTATGGATTTGACAATGAAAAACGCGACCAATAGCGTTGTTCTTTCTGCCTTCGGCTCCGGCGGCAAAACGTTCCTCCGGCCCATTGTCAAGATTCAAATAAAACGCATAGGGAAACATTTCCCCAAGTACTTTGACCGTATTGTTGCGGCGCTCGAACAGAGTTGAAGCAGCAGCAATGGTCAGGCGAAATACTGCGGGCAGTTGCACCTGCATCCTGATACGGCAAAAGACGAGATATATCATTCATCGGGAATTTTTCCCGCGATGAATCGAGTGATTTACGCAAAATCAATCTTGAATTATGTGTAAACATAGTGTAAAATGAATGTAAATACAATGGGGAGAACACTATCAGCACAATATTAGGAGGAAAAGACATGAAGACGAGGAAATTACTGGCGCTGCTTATATCATTGATCATGATATTCGCACTGCTGCCGGCCACCGTTACGATGGCCGAGACGCTCACGTTCGACATCATTCAGATTTCGGACCTGCACGGAGGCATCGCGAGCGCGACCAATGTCAACCTTGGATCCAGACTGGCGACACAAATCCGGGCAGTCCAAAACGCCAATCCGACCGGGACGATTCTATTGGGCGGCGGCGATATGTTCCAGGGTACGCCGGTCTCCAACTTCTTTTACGGCACGTCCACAACGGAGTGGATGAACTACATGAAGTTCGACGCCATGGTCGTCGGCAACCATGAGTTTGACTGGGGCCTGGACGTCTTTGAGTACGAAACCGTCAAGGATGCGGAATTCCAATATTACTGCAGCAACATCCGTTGGCGGGCGGCCGGCGTGGACGGCGAGGGCAAGCCCCACGCGGCAGGCGAACTGCGCTTTAAGCCCTATGTCATCGTAGAGAAAAAGGGCATCAAGTTCGCGATCGTCGGCAATCAAGGCGCAAGCCCCAACACCATCGCTGCGGTGATGCACGCACCCTATACCTTTCAGAGCGCTGCTCAGGCCGTTCGGGATGCGGTAGCGCAGATGGCAACGGACGGGGTGAGCTATGACTTCCTCATCATCAACACCCATGACGGCACGGGGCTTACCAGTCTGCGGACTGAATTCCCGAAGCTGATTGCGGTATTGGGAGGCCATTCCCATAGCGGCACCGCCAGCGTATCCAGCGGATTGGCAACCGGCATCGGCGGAAACAGCGCCAGCGGTTATATTCGTGCGCAGATCTCGGTCAACACGGATACAATGGCGGCAACCGTAAACTCCTGCACCTGGACAGCCGCGAGCACAACCAACACGCCGGATGCCGGCTCGTTGGCCATTGTGAACAAATATCTCAACGACAAGAGGTATACAGACATCATGAATGAGCGGGTAGGGTACGCCAATCCTACCACCACCATTTCCAATTCCAACGTGCGGGCGCGCGTTTGGGCGTGTGAGGCTATGGCCTACGCTGCCGGCGCCGACATTGGTATGACCAACTCAGGAGGTCTGCGAAGCGCCGGCATTCCCATATTGTCGGGAGGGAACGCGACGGTGGGCAACATACCCTTCGGCTCCCTCCTTGGATTTATGCCCTTCGATAACTTCACGGCCGTGATAGAACTCACCTATGACGAGACGATAGGGCTGATGAACGCCATGCAGCAGGCGAACACGGCGCTGCTCTCCGGCGGCGTTTACTGCGCCATTGACAGTACCAGGGCCGCCGGCAACCGTGTGGTAGGTCTCTACCGTGCGGACGGGACGCAGTATCCGCCGGGTCAGAACATTAAAATCGCGGTGACGGACTTTGTCCTAAACGGCGGCGACTCCTTTAACTTCTTCACAAATCGGACCATCGTGCGCGACGGCGTGACTTGGACGATACAGAACTGGGCCAATGAAAATGACTGCTTAAAAGACATTTTCCCGCGCGACGCGTTCCGCACACATTTATTGGCTCAGCGGCAGCCGAACGGCGACTTTAAAAATATTATAACCGAGGTCTTCCGTCAAAGCGATCTCTTCTCCTCCGCGCGTTGGAACGCCAACGTGCAGTACGCGGAAGAGGCCAAGAGGCTGCTGGCCGATACGGTCGTCGCCACCAGCGCGAGCCAGGTCGCCGTGGGCAAGAGCTGGGTCACGCAGCCAGTGTATGATATCCTGCAAAACGCCTACAACAGCTATTTGGCGACGCCGGTAGCCGTGAACACGCCCTATCCGACGACTTTGGCGACGGTCAGCAACGCGCTGAATAATACGCCCACGACGACGACCTCGCCGATCGGTCAGTTTAAGGCGGCGATGCAAGTCGGCACGGCGTCCACGGTTCAGTTCCAGTTGCTGACGACTTCCGATGTGCATGGCGCGTACTACCACGCGAACTATAATACGGGCACAAAGAACACGGCGAGAACCAGCGGCATGACGCGTATCGCGACCCTGGTCAATACACGCCGCGCCGCGGTCCCCAACACGATTCTCGTGGACAACGGCGACACCTTCCAGGGTACGCCGATGACATCCTACTTCATGTTCAACCGGCCGGACCTGAAGGACGTGACGGCCGTGACGCTGCGCAACATGGGTTATGACGCGTGGGTCCCGGGCAATCATGAGTTCAACTTCGGCATGGATCCTCTGATGAAAGCGGTGAACGATTGCGACGCGCCCGCCACGGCAAGCGAGAGCCAGGTCAAGACCATTGCCGCCAACCTGATCAAAGACGGCTCCGCCTCGTGGGAGCCCTTCTTCAACGCCTATATCACCCGCACTTTCGGCGGCGTGAAGGTCGGCGTGATCGGTTTCTGCACGCCCTTTGTGCCCAAGTGGGACAAACCGGCGAACTGGGAGGGCATTACCTTCAAGAACTTCGTTGAAACCTTCAACCGATACGAAGACCATTTGAAGAACGTGGAGAAATGCGACGTGATCATCGCGGCCTGCCACTCCGGCGTGGAGGGTTCGGTCGCGGGGACCCCGGGCGAGAACCAGATCCGGGCGCTGATCGCCAGCAGCCAATACATCGACTTCGCGACGGGCGGTCATTCACACGGCACAGGAAACTCTACCGTGAACAACAAGAACGGCAAGCCGATTACGATACAGTTCGCGGGCAGCGGCGGCAACAGGCTGGCATACGCCGTATTCACCTACGATGTGTCGGCAAAGACAGTCTCGATTACGGCCAACGCCTTGACCACCAGCGCCAGCACCGCAGCCGAGTCGAAGGTCACAGCCGCGCTCCAGCCCTATGAGGACATTTTATGGTCAAACTATCTGCTCACAAAGCTGGGCACGGCCAGCGGGAACTTCACGATGCCGACCGGCCTGAGAAGCCCCAGTTCATTTATGGATTTCGTCAACAAGGTGCAGATGGAATCTGTCGGCGCGGAGATGTCCATAGGCGCGCCGCTCAACAATACCACCGGCAACATCATTCCCACGGGCGATATTTACCAGTGGCAGATGTTCGACCTGTACCGGTATGAGAACTGGGTCTACTGCGTGGACATGACCGCGCGCGAAATCAAGCTGTGGCTTGAAAAACACGCACGGGAGTTCGGTGTCAGCGGCGGCAACGTCACGGGCGGCGGCGGCATCTACCATGACACGCTTTACGGTGAAGGCGTCTCCTATGACATCATCGCCAGCAGGCCAAGCGGTGACCGCGTCATAAACTTCAGGTACAAGGGTAAACTCCTGGACCTCAATGACACGACCACGATGTACAAGGTGGCGATCAACAACTATCGTGTCACGGGCGGCAACGACTATGTCGCGTACGTGCGCAACAACGGGGGCCGCGCGGACTTCGCTATTGATGTCAGCGATACCAGCACGCCCATCTGGTCAATCAACCCGGATCGTCTCAGCAACTACACCGAGTATGAACTGGGCGGAGAAGCAGGCCAGGTGCGTGCCTTGATCGCGGCCTATATTGCAAAAGAAGGCACCATTCACCCGGTTGTGACAAGCAGCTTCCGCGTTTTGGCGTCCGAGCCCGCGGCGCCGGCGAATATCAACGTCGCCGTCTTCGCGACCTCCGATATGCATGGGCGTTCCACAACGACAAACATCAACAACGGCAACGCCTTGGCCAACAGTATGCCGCGTATCGCGACGGTGCTCGCCAACCAACGGGTAACCTACCCTCACAACATCTTAATTGACAACGGCGACACATTACAGGGCACCTTGGTCAATACCTACTGGATCACCAAGAAACCGAATGAGGTCAACCCCATGATCGCCGCGATGATCGCGATGAACTATGACGCATGGAATCTGGGCAACCATGAGTTCAACTACAAGCCCGAGCAGCGCGACCCGCAGGTCGCCTTCGCGGAGGCGGCGGGCATCAGCGTGCTGTCTGCCAATCTCGTGCTCAAGGAAGACGGCAAGAACTTCAAGGGCGAGAATGTCACGGCAGGTTCGCCCTACTACAAACCCTATACGGTCAAGACCTTTACCGTTGGCGGCGGGACCGTGAAAGTCGGCATCTTGGGCGTCGGCAACGCGAACAACCACAATTGGGATGTGCCAACGAACTATCCGAATATGCAGTTCTCCTCCCTGGATAACCCCACGGGCAACGCCGTCAACGAGATCAACAAGTGGGTCCCGATTATTCGGCAAGAGGCGGACATCGTCGTTGTGGCCATTCACTCCGGCACCGGCAACGCCTCGTTCAACTTGCAGAGCCAGGCGCGATACGCGGCGCAGAATACCAGCGGCGTGGACCTTTTTATCTCGGGCCATGACCACTCTGCCACAACCACGAGCTACACCAACACGGCGGGCAAGACGGTTTACCTCATGAACCCGGGCGCCGGGGCCAACCTATCCCGCGCCGTGTTCAATGTCACCTTCGGCACGGATGGCAAGTACGTATCCCACACCATCGGCACGCCGGTGAACACGGGCGCCGGCACAACGGCAAATACCGACGTGGGCAACGCCACACTGCCCCACTACACCGAGGCGAAAGCATGGGTGGATCTGCCGCTGGGCGCCTCGATAGCGGGCACATGGACCCACAGTACAACCTCCAACAACCACGTTTTCACCCAATACCAGACGACGGATCTTGTGCACAAAGCGAAAATCTGGGCGACTTGGTTGAGCAACGAATCCGACGGCGTTGAGGGCGCGACCGTGTCCATCTCCTCGCCTGTGTTTACCAGCGCGCTCTCCACTTCGCCGCGAGCAATAACGCTGGCTGACATACTGGCCCTGTATCAGTATGACAACAATGCCCTGTATATGCTCGAAATGACGGGCGCGCAGCTGAAGTCGTGGTTAAACGCGCTGGCAAACAAATACACAAGCACGTCAGCGTTCAGCGGAAGCATCTTCAATATGGACTCCTTCTATGGCATCGACTATAGAATTGACGTCAGCAAGACGACAAACAACCGCGTCGTGTACTGCTGGTATCAGGGCGCGCCGCTCAAGGACGACCAAATCCTGCGCGTCGCGATCAACAGCTACCGTCTCTCCGACGCCGAGTTTACGACAGCGACGGGTATAACCGTTGACGACGCGGTATGGGCGGCTGAGGTTGACCTCGGCGCGGACCGCGCGCCGGTGCCTGTTCTGATCGGCGAATACTTCACCTACAAGGGAACGGTCAGAGCGACCGATCCGGTCTACGCCGGCGCGGATTCCAAATGGTATCTCGGCAACACTACCCCTGCCGCCGCGACCATTACAACGACTACGCTGCCCAACGGCTCGACAGCTGCGGATTACAATCAGACCCTGGCGGGCACGGGCAACGTCACCAACGCCGAAACCATCATCTGGGGTCTGGCAAGCGGCAGCAGCCTGCCGGCGGGGCTCACGCTCTCGACCGGCGGTGTAATTTCGGGCACGCCGACCGCCGGCGGCACCTATACCTTCACGGTGACGGCGACCAATAAGATCGGCTCGCCCGCGACAAGGGCGCTCTCCATTACCGTGATCGCGCCCGCCAACATCACAACGACCAGCCTGCCCAGCGCGCTGATTGACACGGCCTACAGCGAGACGCTTGCCGCGAACGGCGACGAGCCGATCGTCTGGAGCCTGGCGGAAGGCGCCGCGCTGCCCGACGGACTGACGCTCTCGGCAGCGGGTGTGATCTCGGGCACGCCGACCGTCGGCGGCACGGTCACCTTCACGGTGATTGCATCCAACGGCATCGGCTCGCCCTCAGAAAAGGAACTCTCCATCACCGTCAATGTGCCGGCTGCCATCACAACGACCGTCCTGCCCGACGCGTTAAAGGACGTGGCCTACAGCGAGACGCTTGCCGCCACGGGCGACACGCCCATCACCTGGAGCCTGGCGGAAGGCAGCAGCTTACCCACAGGGTTCTCGCTCTCGGCGGATGGGGTGCTCTCTGGCACGCCGACAGCCGGTGGCGTCTTCACCTTCACGGTAGTGGCGAGCAACGGTTTCGGCTCCGACGCGACACAGGCGCTTTCCCTCACCGTTGGCATCCCGCCGGCCATTACAACGACCGATCTGCCGAACGGAACAAAGGATATCGCGTACAGCGAAACGCTTGCCGCGACGGGCAACGCGCCCATCAATTGGAGCCTTGAGGAAGGCGACGAGCTGCCAACGGGATTGACGCTCTCTGAGGGCGGTGTGATTTCGGGTACGCCGACAGAGGCCGGCACCTTCACCTTCACGGTGACGGCAAGCAACGGTTTCGGCGCCGATGCGGCACAGGCGTTTACCGTGATCATTGGAATCGCGCCTGCCATCACGACCGACAGCCTGCCCAACGCCATCCGAAACGCGGCTTACAGTCAAACGCTTGGTGCCACGGGCAGCGCGCCCATCGCCTGGAGCCTGGCGGAAGGCAGCAAGCTGCCGACAGGGCTTACACTCTCCGCGGACGGCGTGATTTCGGGTGCGCCGACCGTGAACGGCCGCTATACCTTTACGGTCGTGGCAAGCAACGGGTTCGGCGACGATGCGACACAGGCGCTTTCCATAGCAGTCGGTGTGGTGACGAGCATCGCGACCGCCAGTCTGCCCAACGCGTCAAAAGATACGGCATATAGCAGGACACTGTCGGCCTCCGGCAGCGCGCCCATCACCTGGAGCCCGGCGGAGGTCAGCAGCCTGCCTACCGGACTGACTCTCTCTGAGGGCGGCGTGATTTCGGGCACCCCAACCGAGGGCGGCGTCTTTGCCTTCACGGTAACGGCAAGCAACGGCTTCGGCGCCGTCGCGACACAGACGCTCACGCTCATCGTAACCGCGCCGCCTGTCATCACGACGGACGATCTGCCGGACGCTGAAGCGGGCAAGGCATACAGCCAAACGCTGGTTGCCGCGTGCTATCCACCCGCCACCTGGCGCTTGGCTGATGGCGACAGCCTGCCGGAGGGACTCACACTCTCGGCGGAAGGTGTCATTTCGGGCACACCGACAGAGGACGGCGACTTTACCTTCACGGTAGTAGCAACCAACGGCATTGGCGTCGATGTAACGCTGGAACTCTCCATCACCGTTTCGCCGGCCGAGATCACAACAGCGCCGGTTATCACGACGGACAGCCGCCTGCCCAACGCGGCATATGACACGGCATACAACGTACAATTGGAGGCCGAGGGCGACGGAACCATCGTCTGGAGTCTGGCGAAGGGCAGCCTGCCCAAGGGACTCACGCTCTCTGCGGACGGTCTGCTTTCCGGCACGCCGGAACTCGGCGGCGTCTTCACCTTCACAGTAAAAGCAAGCAACGGCGCCGAGACCGATACGGAACTGGAACTCACGTTCTTTATCACACGGCGCGGCGACGCGAACTGTGACAACTCCATCAGCGCGGCGGACGCGGCCATCATCCTGCGGTATCTGGTCGAGCTGAGCCAACTCTCCGAGCTGGGACTGCTTAACGCCAAGGTAACGAGCGGCAGCGGGGCTGTCTCCGCCGCAGACGCGGCCAAGATCCTGCGCTACCTTGTGCAGTTGGAACAAACACTCTAGCGCCTTATAAGCAGAGGGCAGAAAGCCGGTTTGGCTTTCTGCCCTCCGCTGCAAAGCATGAACTGTCAATAACGGACAAACACAATCTATGAATGGAGGAATCATTGGAATGAAGAAACTACTATCTATTATTGTTGCACTTGCAATGCTGCTGGCGCTGGTGCCGGTGGCCGTGACATCGGCGGCCACCCTGACGACGAGCTATTTAACAATCGCGCCGGGGGCGGACGAGACAAAACTCAATTTTTCATGGCACACTACGTCACTCGCGATGCTGCCCACCGTCCGCATTTGGAAGAGCGGCAGCACGGCGACTGAGTTTACCGGCTCAACCAGCGGTTCGACGACGGCGATGAGCTTGCAGTATTCCAACTGGGTCACCGTGACCGGTCTTGAACCCGACACCGAGTATACCTACCAGGTGGGAAACGGCAACGGTGACTGGAGTTTGGAATACACGGTCAAAACAAAAAATCCGTCGTCGTTCCAGTTTATCGCGGTCGGTGATGCGCAGATCGGCACGGATAACCGTACCGCATCCAACATCGCCGTCTGGAAGAACACGCTCAACGTCATCGAGGCCAACTTCCCGAACGCCGCGTTTATGACGACGACGGGCGATCAGGTTGACCAAAACGCGGTCAACGCGACCTCCCGCGGGCAATACGACGGTTTCTTTGAACCCCCGCAGCTGCGTTCGCTTCCACTCGCCGTCGCGCTGGGCAATCATGAGGGAAGCACAGGAACCGGCGCGTCTCACCGCGCCATGTATAACCCGCCCAACATAACCGGCACGATCGACACCTATGCCAATATGAACTATTGGTACAGATACGGCGACGTTCTGTTTATCGTTTTGGATACCTCCGGCCATACCAGCAATTTCCCCAGCATGACGAGCATGAGAACTGTCATAAGCACCGCGACGGCCGCAAATCCGGACGCGAAGTGGAGAATCATCAATTTCCACCATGACATATACGGCCAGGGCGCGCAGCACTCACAAAGCAATGCCAAGACCTTAAGAGACGCATCCCTGGCTGCCGTGATCGACGATTATAACATTGACATGGTCTTCAACGGGCATGACCACTACGCCTGCCGCTCCTATCCGATGAAGTGGTCGGGCAGCGCCGCGACTTCCAACACGCAGGGCAGGCAGCCCGAAACCTTTGACGGGACCGGCGCCTCCATCAACCCGACGGGCACGACCTATATCGCCCACAACACGCCGACCGACTCGAAGTACTACAACAGGCACGCGAACGGCATTCAGCCTTACACCGCCTGGGTGCCGGCGTCTGCGACGAATACGGGACGTCCGCAGTTTGCCGTGGTAACGGTGAACGGGAACAAACTCACCTACGACAACTATGAAATCACGACAACCAACGCCTTAACAAAGTTGGATACCTACTCCATTGTAAAAGTCGACAATCCGGATCTTGACTATAGCGTTCTGCAAGCCAAGTACGATCAGATCGACGCGATGACCATTGTCGTATCGGCAAACGGCGCGGGTCTGGCGCCCGGCACCAAGTGGATGACATCGGAAGACAAGGACGCGCTGGATGTGCAGATGGGCCTGGCGCAGACCATGCTTGCCAACAAGGACGCCGCGGACCAGGCCGCGATCAACGGCCTGCTGACGGCCCTCACCAGCGCCAGCGATACCACCAAGATCCACACCGCGACGGCAACCGTTAAGATCGTGGGCTGGGAGTTCACGACGCAGTCGCAGGCGATCAATAACAACGGGGGAGCCATGTTGCCCTCCACCTCCACTGCAAACGCGCAAGTTCGTGCCAACACAGGCGTGTTCGCCGGCTCCGGCTCGCTCATGTCCCTGCGCACCAGCGCGAACGCGATTTCCGCCATCATGTGGTATGCCTCCCCCATTTCCATTGAATCCGCCGCGAACAATACGAGTGGCGTTGGCGCCTATTGGCTGACTTCCTTCTCCACCAAGGGCTATGAGAACCTGGTGCTCGACAGTTGGGCGTTCCGGTGCAACTCGTCGGTCACCCGCTCGTTCAAGGTAGAATATTCCCTAAACGGCACCAGCGGCTGGACCGCCGTGACAAGCAACACAGCCGACCATTCCGGCGTCAGCGGAAATGACATGATCCCGGGGCCCAAGCTCAATCTTCCCGCGGCGATGGAGGATCGGGACACGGTCTATCTACGGTTCCGCATAACGGCATCATCCGGCAACGGTTACACCTGCATCAATGACATCGTTGTTGTGGGCAATGAAATCGGCGCCGCCTTCGTCGGCGACTACAGCGCCCTGCAAGCCAAGTACAACCAAGTCAACGCGCTGACCATCGTCGAGTCGCCGGACGGCGCGGGCCTGCCTGCGGGCACCCTGTGGATGACACCGGCGGACAAGGGCGCGCTGGACGCGCAGATGAGTGCGGCCTCGTCCATGCTCACGGCCCAAAACGCCGCAGACCAAACGGCAATCGACAATCTGCTGGCAGCTTTGACCTCCGCATCCGCGCCTGACATCAAGATCAAGACCGCGGTGGGATCGTCAACGCCCGTTACCTTCGTCGAATGGTCATGGTCGGCAGCCGATGCCACGGCCAGGAGTTCCCAGCCGGCGACCAAAGGCGTGGGCGCCCTGTCCCTGTACAGAGGCGCTACGCTCCTGACCACAGCCATCAACGCCTCCAACCCGCCTCCGGCGGCCTATACCTCCGGCGGATTCTTCGGCGGAACAGCCAACGGTGCCTACTGGATAGCCGAATTCTCCACAGTGGGCTATACCGGTATCGTGTTGAATTTCTCGCAGGCATCTTCGTCTACCGGGCCGAGAGACTTCAAAGTGCAGTGGTCCACCGACAATAGCACATGGACAGACGTTTCCGGCGCGGCATATGTCATTCCAAATTCCACCACTCCGACTCAGTTGGGGCCCTATACCTTGCCCGCGGGCGCCGAAAATCAGCCGACGCTCTATGTCCGCTGGCTTATGACTTCCACCGTTTCGGCCGGCGGCGGCGCTCTGGCTTCCGGCGGGTCAAACCGTATGCACACAATCTTTGTCACCGGCAGCGCCGGCCCGGTCGACTGCTGTGACGGCACCTGCGCGACCTGCGCTTGCGCGGATTGCGACAAGACCGGCCCGGGTGAGTGCTGCGAGCCGCAGAGCGACGGTTATGTGTATAAACTGGCCAAGACCGCGGCGGATCTGAAAACGGGCGACGAAGTCATCATCGTGAGCTGGAAGCCCACAACGAACGCCGGCGCCGCCGCACAGGGTTATTATATTATGCTGAACCGGCTGGGCGAAGGCGCGGGCTCCAGCAGTTCCACGTACCGCAACGGCGGGCGCTTCTCAAACAATCCGTATGTGGCGGGCGCTGTGCCGGAAGGATTCACCGCGACGGATATGGCCGGTATCGTTCCGGTCGCCCGTGCCAACAACAGCGTGATTACAACGCCGGGCATTGATTATGCCACCTTCACCCTCGGCAGAGGCACGAACAACACTGCGGCCTACACTTTCCACGAGGCGGGTCAGGGTTACCTCAGTGTCTCAGGCCCCGGTAACTCTGTGCTGCCGCGGGCAGCGCTGGACAACAACGGCGAATACACGCTTACGTTTGCCTCGGACTATTCGATTCTGGCAAGGGCGCTCGCGGCGAACGTGACCAACAATGACCTTCGTTTCAACGCGCAGAATCCCACTTCCGGTCCGAACTTCACCGGCTACAGCGCTGCGTTCCAAGAGCCGATCTTCCTCTATGTAAAGGTCGTGTCGGCGTTTGTGGGCGACTACGACGCCCTGCAAGACAAGTACGATGAGATCGACCCGCTGACCATTGTCGTGTCGGCGGACGGCGCGGGGCTGACGGCCGGTACCCTGTGGATGACGGCGGCGGACAAGACCGAACTGGATACGCAGATGGGCTTGGCGTCCACCTTGCTCACGGCAAAAAATGCCACAAACCAGGGCGAGATCGACAATCTGCTGGCGGACCTGATCGCCGTTGCCGACAAGATCAATACCGCGGTGGCACAGAGCAAGGTCTATCAACTGGTGGAGAACGCCAGTCAAGTCGCGGCCGGCGACAAGGTCGTCATTGTGGCCCCCGTGCCGGAGTGGCAATCATCTCCCTCTCCCGCGGGAATGGTAACAGGCTATTATGCCATGATAACCCATCAAAACAATGCGGCCATGGGTCGTGACAACCGCAACGGCGGCCGGCTTTTGGACTTCCCCATTACTGAGGGCTATGCCGCGCACAGAACGGCGGGCGCATGGCCGAAGGTAATTACGGAGGCGCAGCTTGGCAACCTCTTAGGCGTTGACCGTTACGGAACCTCGTCGCCCATAGAGCTTGTGAATCCGTCGGCAGTTACGGCAGCCCTCCTCACCGTGGAAGCGGGCAGCGCGGCCAATACCTTCTCCTTCTGGGATCCGGCCAACAACGGCTACCTTGCTTGGGACGGTTCCGGCAATACCGTTGTCCCAAGGGCTACCAAGAACGCCAGCAGTTCCTTTATACTGAATTACAGCAGTACCACCGGACTGTACTATGACACCAACACCGTCGCGCTTCAGGTGTCGGGAACAACTACGCGTGCCTTGACCTTCAACAACCGCGCGCCCGCCTCCGGCCCGGTCTTCGGCTGCTACACCCTCTCCAGTTCGGGCGTGGTACAGGTCTATCTGTATAAAGAAGTCATTTCCGGCGCCTGCACCCACCCGAACACCCCCGTGCCTTTCGGTGCGGTTACCCGGACCTGTGTGGTCGAGGGCTTCACGGCGGGATCAATGTGCCCCGACTGCGACCATGTATTCACCCAACCGGTTTCAACGGGTTTTGCCGACCATACCTACGGCGGTTGGACCACCACCGTGACCCCGACCTGCACCATCTCCGGCGTGCGGCAGCGCACCTGCTCGGTCTGCACGGGCGTGGAGACGGATTCCACCACTCTGGGTCTGAACCCCGCCAACCACGTGGCTACAGAATCCTTTGGCGCGGTTACCCAGACCTGTGTGGTTGAGGGTTTCTCGGCGGGCACCAGATGTGTCGCCGACAACAGCCATGTGATTGCCGCGCCCGTCTCGACAGGTTTCGCCGACCATGCCTACGGCGATTGGACCACCACCGTGACCCCGACCTGCACCATATCCGGCGTGCAGCAGCGCACCTGCTCGGTCTGCACGGACGTGGAGACGGATTCCACCACTCTGGGTTTGAACCCCGCCAACCATGTAGACACGGAATCCTTTGGCGCGGTTACCCAAACTTGTGTAGTTGAGGGCTTCACGGCGGGCACCAGGTGTGTCGCCGACAACAGCCATGTGATTACCCCACCCGTCTCGACTGGCTTTGCTCCCCACACAGAGGGTGCGCCGGCAACCTGTACCACGGCGCAAATCTGTACGGTCTGCACAGCCGTGATAGTGCCCGCCATCGCGTGTGACCCCTGCGACGGGTGCAACGGCTCCTGCGGCTGCATTTGCTGTATGCTGGACTATGACGATCTGCAAGCCAAGTATGATGAAATAGACGCGCTGATAGACAGTATCGCTATTTCTGAGGATGACTTTGGTTTGGCAGACGGGACCAAGTGGATGCTGCAAGCGGACTTTGCCGATCTGGAAACGCTGATGACCGCTGCGCGGGAGATGCTCGAGAATGAGGACGCCGAGGACCAGAATGAGATCGACGAACTGCTGGCGGATCTGATCGCGGCGGCCGCCAAGATCAAGACGGTCAAGTTCGTGTTCGTCGGGAACTATGCCGCTCTCCAAGCCAAGTATGATAAAATAGACGCGCTGACGATCACAGTATCTGAGGATGGCGCGGGCTTGGCTGAGGGCACCAAGTGGATGACGGCAGACGACAAAGCCGATCTTGACACGGAAATGATCGTAGCGCTCGCCATGCTGACGAATGAGGACGCCGAGGATCAGGATGAGATTGACGAACTGCTGGCAGACTTGATCGCCGCAGCCGCCAAGATCAAAACGGCAGGGTTCGTATTCGTCGGCGATTACGACGATCTCCAAGACAAGTATGACGAAATCGACGCGTTGACGATTGTCACATCGGAGAACGGCAAGGGTTTAGCTGAGGGCACCAAGTGGATAACGGCGGCGGACAAGGCCGAGCTTGACGACTTGATGGCAGCGGCTGAGGCTATGCTCGAAAACGAAGACGCCGAAGACCAGGATGAGATTGACGAACTGCTGGCAGACTTGATCGCCGCAGCCAACAAGATTCAGACCGCTGTCGCAGAGCCCGGCGACAACGCGTGCGGCTGTGAGTGTGCCGCTTGCGGTAGCGACTGTGACGGCGAGAAATGCGCCGCGGACTGCGTGTGCGCCTGCTGCATCATCTGGGGCGACGCGGACGGGAACGGTCAGGTCAACGCCGCAGACGCTGCCAAGATTCTGCGGGCGCTTGTCCAACTGACCACGCTGACCCCGAAGGGCGAGATGCAGGCCAAGGTAACGGGCGGCGCGACAGTCTCCGCTGCCGACGCAGCCAAGATCCTGCGTTTCCTCGTGGATCTGGTCTCCGACCTCACCCCGCCCGTAAAATAAGCGAAAGCTTAATAGAATGGGGGCTGACGCATGAGGATTTCTCTGGAATCCGAAACGCCGGTCCCCTTTTAGAATAACGAGTTTTAGAATAACGAGATCGTGCAGCACAGAGGAGAAAAACATATGGGCAGCCTATTAGCGAAACGTCTTTGACGGCTGTACTTCCCTTAAACTGTAACGCAAGGCGGGATGGCATAATGAAAAGTAAAACAATATGCTAAGTCCTCCCTTGAAAGTGTAGTAATGGGGCGAAAAATCGTAACCGTCAATTACAAAAGCACCTCGGCAGATGGTTGAAAAAGTAGTACGATAGCTCCAACAGGGTTGAAAAAGTGAGGATTACTTTTTCAACCGGAAGGGAGCTATAAGTA
>WRCT01000019.1 GCA_009783775.1 Clostridiales bacterium
AAAAACACCTCTCACCCATGCAAACCCCTAAATAAAACCGCCGAAGAAATTCAATTCTCCGGCAGTTTATGGACAGTACTCAAATCAGGCGCCTTAATCAGTGGTTCCAATGACGGGAGGTAGCACAGTAAAAAACCCCGGTGTTTTCACTCCAGGGTTTTTTGTCATTCTGAGCCAACGCCACAGCGTTGCCCTGAGGTGACACCGCAGTGTCATCCTGAGGCGTTCCGCCGAAGGATCTTTCCCGCCGAGGGGGCTTTGCGAAGAATCTTAAAAGATTTTCTTCACCGCAAACGGCTGTCCGATGGATTCCTCATACGAGCCGTCCAGCAGCGAGTCCAGCGCGGGGGGATCGAAAACGGAATACGCTTCAAACACCTCATAGGCCGGAATGATCACGGTGATGCAATAGCTTTCTTCCGCGTCCCAGACTACCCAAAAGTTTATAAGAATCCGATCGGTGGGTCTGCTCGCCTCACCGATCTCCAAACCGTGCACATAGTACATGACCATGGGCTTGTCGCCGAATTGTTCCACGTAATACGCCAGGGCGACCTCAACGATCCTGTCATAGTCCACGTCCTCGTCATGCTCGTTCCAGATATCCCCCGCAATCTCGCTCTGGTCAACCGGCTCGTCGGGCGCGGAAACATCGGGCGTCGCCATCACCCACACCGGCCCGTCCCAGTCCTCGTTCAGCGCGCCGTACAGCCGCCGGTCCGTGCCGTCCAGTTTCATGCTGTACCAGTAGGGCTTCCAGTTCTCCTGCTCGTTGTAGGTGTAGTAGTAGATCCGATCGCCATGTACGCGCAGAATCCGGCAGCCGTCCTCCATCAGCAGGCTCTTTTCCCCGCTTTTCATGTTTACCTGATAGATCGAACCCCAGTCGCGCATATCGTAGCAATGCGGGAAATAGAACCAATCGCCCGCCACCTGGAACTCGTCAAAGAAGGACATATCGCGGTTCTCCAGACTCATCACCTCGTAGCTTTCGCGGGTGAGTGTGTTGACACGGTGGGTCTTGTACGCGCCGTCCTCGGCCGTCTGGTAGTAGACCCAAGGTCCTTCAAAGTTCCAAAGCATGACATACGAGGTTTCCGCCGAACCGAGGTCGAAGAAACGCTCTAAATTCTCGCCGTTTGTGTCCACCCGATAGATGGCCGGATCCACACCGTAGACCTCACTGCGCACAAAATATATCCAGCCGTCCACCAGGGCAAAGGGGTGCCCCCAGGACTCGTAATCCGTCACATCCACCAGCTTTTCGGGCAGCGTATACAAGCGCAAATCCGTTTTATCCGAGCCGTCCAAACGCATCTTGTGCAGGCCCGTCATCGTATCCGACCAATAGATCCACTCGCTGTCCATACGCCATTGCAGGGCGTATGAGGCGTTCGGCGCAAGCAGCGGTTCCGGTTCACCGGAACCGTCGGCTTTGATGCGGTAGAGGTCGGTGTGTTCTGTCCCCACATTATAGTACAGGGAATAATAGACCCAGTCGCCAATGGCAGTCGCGTCTTTCACAAACCACCATTCGCCAATGCCTGCGATCTCAGTCGCCGCGTGCAGTTTCTCCGCCTGCGACCCGTCCTCCTTCACGCGGAACAGGCCGAATTCCTGCCCGGGATAGTAGACCCAGCCGTCGGAGAGCCCGCTCGCCAGCGGCATAATATCCAGCTGGACGGGCTGCCTGGCCCAGGTCAGCAGCACGATCGCCGCCGCTACCACCGCCGCCGCCGCGACCGCGTTGGCCACGATCAACTTCCACCGGCTCGGCCGCCTGCGGGGCGTCTCCTGCCCGCGCAGAATGTTCTTTAAGACTTTCTCTTTGTTCTCAAATGTCACCGCGTCGTATGCGCGTTCTACTTCTTCTCTCATCTTACATCGCCTCCGTCAATTGTCTTTTCAGGTCGTTTCTGCCCCGGGACAGATACCCCCACACCGTCGACTCGCTCTTGTCGAGCATACGCCCGATCTCCTTGGCGGTATAGCCCTCGTAGTAGTGCAAATAGATCGACAGCCGCATGGGTTTGGGCAGGGCCAGGATCAGTTCCAGCGTCTCGTCCCGTTGGTCTCTGTACGCGTGCCGGTCGGTCAGTTCCTCGTCCCGCCGGTGGCTGCGGCCCAGCATATTCTTGCAGCTGTTGACCGCGCAGGTGATCAGCCAGGCCTTGGGGTTGCGCACCTTCGCGGGCAGGCCGCCGGAGCGCAGTACGTTTAAGAAGGTCGTCTGCACCGCGTCCTCCGTGTCCGCCTTGTGTCCCCGCAGCCAGGTGTAGCACACGCGATACACCATGTCCGCGTACTCATAGTACAGTTCGGTCAGTTGTTGTTCCGTAATTGCCATATGGTTCTCCTTTGCCATTACAATCGTCATTGCGGGCCCGGGGTCCCCGCCAAGTCCGCGGACTTGGTGGGGTGGACTGATCCGCAATCTCCTTTCATTCGGGCGCCTCTATACATAAGACAAATCAAGTCATAAAATCCTTTGTGTTTTCTATTTTATCATAGTTTTTTCGGAACGTCATTGGAACCCCGCAACTGGATTGCTTCGTCGTGGAGCTTTCCTGTTTATGTTTCTTTCACGCTCCTCGCAATGGGGCCCACTGATTAAATCGTGAGGTGGAATAGCTGGCCTGTCAAAAGCGTCTATGTTGGGACTATTCTGATAGTCAAATTCCCCGGCGAACGATTCAATGACGCGGGCAAGGGGACCGTCATTGCGAGGAGCAGGGGGGACGCATAGCACGAATGCATCACGACGAAGCAATCCAGTATGTCAAGCCCCGCCTCATGCTTGAATTGCCGCGAAACCTTGCACTTCCCCCGCAAATACGGTAGAATATCTATCATGACCGAACGCGTATTTTTAACCGACAGCCACATAAAAGAATGTACCGCGACCGCACTGGCCGCCGAGCCGGCCGAGGGCGGGGCCTGGGTCCTGCTCGACCGCACCGTGTTCTTCCCCGCCAAGGGCGGCCAGCCCTGCGACACGGGCACGATTGACGGTTTGCCCGTCACGGCCGTCGAGGAGCGTGGCGAGGAAATTTGGCATTTCATTCAAACTACAAACTACAAACTACAAACTACAAATAATGAAAAAACTGCGGAGCAGTTTTCTCCGCAACTTTCCACTTTCCACTTTCCACTTTCCACTGCGGCGAACGCCCGCCCCCGCCCTACGGAAATAAAGATCGACTGGGAAAGAAGATTCGACATCATGCAGCAGCACACGGGTGAGCACCTGCTCTCCTGGTGCGCGTGGCAATTGTTCGGCGCGGTCAATGTGGGCTTTCATTGCGCGCTCGGTTATGCCACGCTGGATTTGGATATCCCCTTGTCCCATGAGCAGCTGCGTGAGGTGGAGGATCGGGCCAATGCCCTGGCCGCCGAGAACCTGCCTGTGACCGTGACGATGTACGAGCGCGAGGAGGACCTGGCGGACCTGCCCCTGCGCAAATCGGCCGAGGGGCTGACCGCGCCGATTCGTATCGTGACCATCGAGGGCGCGGACCGGGTCGCCTGCTGCGCGCCCCATGTGGCCCGCACGGGCCAGATCGGGCAGATGAAAATCACCGAGGCCGTGGCCTGGAAGGGCGGTATGCGGCTGCGCTTTCTCTGCGGTGCGCGCGCGCTGCGGCACGCGCAAGGATTGCAGGACGAGATGGACGCTTTGGCGCGCTGCTTTTCCACGGGCGAGGCCGATGTGCGGGCGGCCGTGGTCAAGCAGGGTGAGGAGCTGTCGACCTGCCGCCGCGCCCTGTCGGGCGCGCAGGCCGCGCTGGACGGCTATCGGGCGGTCGAACTGATCGCGCAAGCCATAGAGATTAAGGGCAACCGTTTGTTGGTCGCCCAAGTCCCTGGCCTTTCCGGCAAGCGCCTGCGCGCGCTGGCGTTAAAAACGCTGACGGGAAAATCGCTGACCCTGCTCTTTTCTGCGGGCGAGGACCGGCTCGACTATATGCTTTGCCTGAACGGTCTGAAACATGACGCGGGCGCGCTGATGCAAGCGGTCAACGCGGCGGTGCGCGGCAAGGGCGGCGGACGCGGCGACACGGCGCAGGGCAGCGCCTCGACCGTTCCGGCGGAGCTTTATGAAATCATGGAGCAGCTGCAAAGCTATTTCACGAAGGTATTGTAAAGAGAAAATGGAGCAAAAAAAGCTGACAAAAATTATCGTTCTCTCTGCCATAGCCGTCCTGCTCGTTTTGGTCGCGCTGGTTTTTGTCCTGCGTTGGCCCAGCTGGCAGCTGGGCTTTGCGCAGCCACGCGATGGGCTGTTTTGGGCCACGCCCGAACCCGCGCCCACAGCCGCGCCGGTGGTCGAGCCGCCGGTCATTCTCGCGCCGCCCGTCTCCGCCTTTGCCCCGCCCGAGGGCGCGGTGGACATCATCGTCGCGCGCCGGATTCTCTTTGCCGTGGAAAACACCGAGGCCGCCGAGAGCCTCTTTGCCGACTATCTGGACGCTGCGGGGCACCAGGACCTTGCCGAAAACGAACGGCTCTTAAAGGCCACCTTGGAGCAGGAAGTTTCGCTGGCGCCCGCGGGCGGCAAACACCCCCTGCTCACCCATGGGGAGGCCCTGGACTACCTGCTGGGCAATCCCACGCTGGCGCCGATCTCGCGTGAGGTGGCGCGCTGCGAGAAGACCTTCTCGCGCATTCCCGAAGAAATGACAAGCAGCCGGACGCTGCCCGAGGGCTCGCGCCTGATCGCGGCCATGGGCACGTCGGAGAAATGGCTGATCTACTCCGAGACCTCTTTCAAAAGCGGCGTGGAGTGCAGCGTAGTGGAGACCAACCGCTTTCAGGTCGGGCAGGAGAGCAAAAGGACCGTGCTGCTGGGCACATACACAAACAAAGTGAACGGCGCGATCGCCCGCGACGAGGGCGTGTCGGGGCGCAGAGCGGAGAAACTGCGCTTTGCCAAACCCATTTACAGCGGTTCCCTCTCCTCTTATTTCGGCTGGCACGGCCCCGTGTGGCACAACGGCATTGCCTACAAATCGCCCGCCGGCACAAGGCTTTTAGCGCCGGAGGACGGCGTGGTCATCTTCTGCGGCGAGCGGGGCGACTATGGGTTTGTGATCGACATTCAACACAACGACACGGGTTTTGTCTCGCGTTTCGCCCACTGCGCCGACGTGCGCGTCGAGCTCTGGGAGCGTGTCAAAAAAGGCGCGTTTATCGCGGCGCTCAAATCCGCCGAACCGCCGGAGGACACCCGTCTGCACTTCGAGCTCATCGTGGACGGTCTGCCGGTCAATCCGCTGCAGTATTTGTAGGGGGCAGTGGGCTCGCGTAGGGGCGATTATCAATCGCCCGCCTAACCAACGTACCGTAGGGGCGATTATCAATCGCCCGTCGAACCGGCGCACCGCAGGGGCGAACTGCGTTCGCCCGTTACAAGTTACAAGTTACAGGTTACAAGATCGCTCACGCGGGACAGCCTCCTTTTGCCAGGGTTCCCGCCCAATTCGCAAATTGGGTGGGATGGTGTGAGGAGGTGGCGCGAAGCGCCGGAGGATTGACTAACCCCGAACCACGCGAACCACACGAACGGTCGCTCACGCGATAGCAGCCTCCTTTTGAAAGGAGGGGTCCCGAAGGGCCGGAGGATTGACCGAAGGATCTTACTTGCTTGGGCAGGGCTTTTCGATATTGGTCAATCCCAATAAATAATCTGTGCTTGTATGATGAAACTTGGCCAGCGCAATCAGCACTTGCGTCGGGATGTCCCTTTTCCCCAACTCATATCTGGAATAGGCGACCTGCGTGCAGCTTAAATACGCCGCAAGTTCTCTTTGCGTCATATCTTTATCTTCCCTTAAAGCACGGATACGCTCGTACAATTTGCTTTACCATCCTCAAGTAGATATATGGAAAATTGTAAAACAAACCGTTTTGGTATATTGATATTCAAACCAAATTGGTTTATAATGTTGAAATACCAATGATGTGGAGGAAAAGAAAATGAAAAAAACGCTTGCAATTCTATTGGCAGCCTTGCTGTTGGTAAGTTCTCTTGTCGGGTGCGGCGCGGCACAGGAGGACGTAAAAGACAAGGTAGAGGAAACGCCAATAGAAACGGTATCCCCTTCACCAGAGCCAACACAAGAGGCTCTGTCAACTTTGCAAATTGTTTATGAGTGGATTTTAAGAAACGGCACCCCTTCATCAAGCGTAATTTATTCCGCTTGGGACGAGGAAGTTCTTATGGTCACATATAAGCAGCTTGAGGGAATGTCGGTTTCGGTAGGCATTGTGAAGGATAATGAGGCCTATAACGCGACGCTGCTATTTGATATAACGATATCCCTTCCCGGGCAGGGGGACGGCACAATTACGATTGTATGCGTTGAGGGCAAAGACGAATATAACATCACTTATAACAAGGTGGTAGGTAAAAATACAACTGCGTTTGGCAAGCTAAACCCGCAAAGTTATGAGATTGCTTTTGAGAGCGTCAGCTATACAACGGAAGATAAACTGCGTCCCGGGCTATTGACGTTTATTAAAATGGCTCTGCCAATGATAGATTCCCTTTTTGCCGAGAACAGTTTTTCATATACATATGAGGATTTCGGGTTTTCAAGCAAAATACTGGATATGGAAATAGAGTTTGCCAAAGCGGAACCCGCCCCGATTGAAATTAAGAACTTAAAACTGGATTTTAACCGCGCGGGTACAGCGCAAGCATATATTCAGTTTGCAAATACAAGCGATAAAGCTATTGTAGTATTTGATTTCTATGTGAAATGCTATGACGCTTATGGTGAAGTAGTAAAGGGTTATAATCGTTATGACTATTATACAGGAACGTTTGATGATCCGCTTGCGCCGGGGAAAACATCACCCTCAAATTGGCGTTGGGATATGTTTGGTTTTGATAATACGAAAACTTTTGAGGTCGCCGTGTTTAAGTATAAACTGGAAGGGGAAGATACGGTTGAAATTCCCGACAGTCAACTTGTTTGGGTGAAAATGGGCTAATCAATCGGGAGTGGCCAATGTGCGTTCTTTTCGCACAACGTCATTGCGGGCTTGACCCGCAATCCCTTTTATTCGTGAGATTGCGGGTCAGTCCACCCCGCCAAGTCTGCGGACTTGGCGGGGACCCCGGGCCCGCAATGACATAAGAACGCGCATTGTCCACACCAAATCAATCGCCCGCCTAATCAAATTCTACTTGATTAAACTTCGCAAACCGCCGCAGGCAGGCCGCCAAGGCGGTTTCGCTTTTCCCGGTTGGCTTGACGCCGTCCTCATACCAAATGTTTTTGATGCTCAAGCGTCCGGCCTTGCGGTCGCAAACGGGCTCGATCCGGCCGATCAGACGGTCGCCGTACAGGATCGGCAGCACATAATAACCGTGCTTGCGTTGCGTTTCGGGCGTGTAAATCTCCCACTTGTAGTCAAAACCGAACAGGGCTGAGATGAGCTTTCTGTCCCAGAGCATATTGTCCAGCGGCGCAAGCAATTCACAGCGCGCACGAAGGGGCGGGTCCTGCCGAATCTCATCAAGCAACGCCGCGTCAGACGCCAAACAGTAGAGCGTTTCCCGTATCCCCTCTACTTCCAGCGGCAGAATCTTTCCCTCCGCCAGCAGCTGCGCGAAGATCTCGTCCCGATCCGCCGCCTTTAATCCGCCGATGTTCAGCCACGCGTCGGAGGGCTTGTTCCACAACAGCCCCAGCGCGCCAACGCGGCGCAAGACCCGCCATTTCTTATGCGAAAGATCATCGGGATAAGGGTCGGGCGCGTCCAAAATTTCGCGCGGCACGCAACGCTCTGCCAGGTCATAATACTTTATCGTGCCCTTTTTGTGATGGACGCAGAGCGCGCCCCGAAAATACAGGGTCTCCAGCGCGGCGCGGGCGAGCGGGGCGTCGCTCCAATACCAGGGCCCCTTTTCCCGATAGGGCAGGTCCTTCGAACAAAGCGGGCCCTGCGCGGCAATCCGTTCCAGTATCTCCCCGCAGACCGCGTTCACCTCGGAAAAGTTGCGGCTGTTCTGGGCGTACCAACGGCGGTCACGCGCGAAATATTTCCAGTCACCGATTGGGAAAATGGACAGGTTTTTATCAAAATAATCGACCAGCGCCCGATCCTCGTACAGCAGTTCATAGAGCATTTCTTTGCGAAAACCCGCCACCCTGGATTGCAGAACCAGCTCGGCGTTTTTGCCGCAGACGTCGATCGGGTCAAACTGCACACAACCTGCCTGCGCGATAAAGTCCAACACGCCTTGCTTGCCCGTAAACTTATATTCCCCCAGCAGTCCCTGCTTTGCCAGCATAAACCGCCGCGCCTGTTGGTTTGTCAAAGTCTGTTTCATGTTCCCAGCATAGCATTTCGGCCGGCAATTGACAAACAATTTATGAACGATTGCTGTGTTTTATTGTATAAATTTGTCAGAAGTGATACATAGTCAAGCCACCCTAAAACAGACTCAAGATTTGCGAGGATTTTTTTGTTCAATCGCCGCTCAAAAACGCAGGCGTAGCCGGTAGCTACGGCGAGGCTTTTGAGCAAGATTGGGCGGAAAAAGACCGCAAAGATGAGGCGGTTTTGGGGTGGTTTGACTATACATTTCCCGATAGCAGAGGGAAACTTTGGCGGTTGCTCATAAACATCACCCATCCTAAAAGAAAGGAGGGGATGTCCAATGAGCGATACTATCTTTTTGATTATTGTTCTACTTACGTTCGCGTTTGTAGCGCGAGAGATAAAAAGGAAGTAACCGCCTAGTGAAGTAGGCGGTTACTCAGTACAAATTAGTCACTTGAGCAACCGTTAAACGATTCCTCTGCTATCATTATACCCTATTTCTTCAAAAACACAAGTGTTTTCTGAAAAAACTTCTTTCGTGTTTTTCACGCTTTTCGCGGTTTACCGTTATCCCTTATCCTGCTCGATAAGCAACCGAATCGCCTCGACCGCCACGCGAATGGCGCAGTCCACGTCCTTCTTGGCATGGTCCGTATCAATAAAGACCATCACGCCCGAGGCGCGGCAGCCGCGCACGCTGGAGAGGACGAAGATCGCCGCCGCCTCCATCTCGGAGGTCATGACGTTCGCGCGGTTTAAGGCCTCCATATGCGCCTTCCACTCGGCCGCGATCGGTACGGTGTCGGGCATGATCTCGCTGTAAAACGAGTCCTTGGACTGGGTGATTCCCTCCGCGAACTTCAGGCCAAGATTCTCAGCCGCCTGCGCCAGCGCCGCGACCACGTGCCGGTCCGCCACGGCGGGATAGCTCGCGGGCACATACTGCCGCGTGGTGCCCTCGTCGCGCACCGCGGCCGTGCAGATCACGCCGACCAGGTTGGGGTCCTGTGAGGCCTCGCACATACGCCCCGCCGTGCCCACGCGGATAAAGGTGTCCGCGCCGGCGGCGATCAGCTCTTCCACCGCGATCGCGGTCGAGGGGCAGCCCATGCCCGTCGAAGTGACGGAGACCTTCTCACCGCTCACCGTGCCCGTCCAGGTCTTGTGCTCGCGGTTGTGCGCCACCAGTTTCGCGTCATCCAGATAGCTCGCGATTTTGTCCGTGCGGAAGGGATCGCCCGGCAGCAGCACATAGCGGCCGATGTCCCCCTTCTTTAATTTAATGTGATAAAATACGCCATTTTCCTCAAACATCTTTTTCCCCTCCCTGTAAAAAATTAGTAGACTATCATCATAACGCAGTTCGCAGAATTTTACAATATCTTAAAACACAAAATTTCCATCTTGCATCACAACGACTTCCGTCCCATCCGCCCTTGTGCCGACCACAGACAGATCCGCCGTGCCGACCATAAAGTCCACATGCATGATGGAGTCATTGAGGCCGGCGGCTATGCGCTCGTCTTTGCTCATATCCGCCCCGCCCTCGATATTCGTGGGATAGGCCTCGCCGAACGCGAAATGACAGGCCGCGTTTTCATCAAACAGCGTCTCGTAGTACAGAGTGTTCGACCGGCTGATAGGCGAATCATAGGGCACCAGCGCGATCTCACCGAAATAGCTCGCCCCCTCGTCCACGGCCAATGCGTTGCGCAAGGTTTCCTCGCCCTTCTGAGCCGTGGCCTCGACGATCCTGCCGTCCCGCACCACAAAACGAATCCCCTCGATCACATTCCCATGCAGGGAGAGCGGCATGGACGCCACGATCAGGCCGCTGCCGCCGCCACGTTTGGGTGCGGTGAACACCTCCTCCGTGGGCAGGTTGGGCATAAAGGGCACGCCGCCCGTGGTCTTGTCGCCGCCCGCCTCCCAGAGATGATTCTCCGCCAACTCGATCACAAAATCCGTGCCCAAAGCGTTCTGATAATGCAGGGACTTGAACCTGTAATCGTTCAATATCTTCACGCGTTCTTTGAGTTTTGCCGCGTGCGCCCGCCAGGCCTCCACTGCCGAGCCGTCGCCGTTCACCCGCACGGCGGCAAAGATTCGCTCCCACAGCAGCGCCTCGGCCTCGGCCGCAGGCAAATCGGGAAACACCATCGCCGCCCACTTGGTCGAGGCCAGCGCGCCGATCGTCCAGGCGTTTTCGTTCTTCATACGCAGCTCGCGGTACTCGCGCAGCGCCTCGCCGGAGGACTTTGTCGCGCGCGCGATGCGGCCTGGGTCCACGCCTAAAAGGTTCTGCGGGTCCTCAGAGAGCAGATACAAAAAGGCGCAGCCCTCTTTCGCGTAATCGGTAAAGTAACGCACCCGCCATTCGGGGCAGACGTCAAACACCTTATCGTCGGCCTTGAGATATCTCTGCCGCGCGCAATCGTCGTCCGTCCAGTTCAGGATCACTTCCGCGCAGCCCCGCTCGTAGGCGATCGCCATGCACGCCCGCGCAAAGACCGCGTGATCCACCGCGCAGGTGATCACCAGTTTCTGCCCCCTCTGCACATTCACGCCGAACGCAACCAGCAGGCGGGCGTATTCTTGTAATTTGTCTGTCAAAATGGTTCTCCTTTTTTATAAGTGGACAGTTGACAGGGGACAGTGGACAGTTGAGGAAAAAACGCTCTGCGTTTTCTAAATAAAATGAAAAGAAATTCGGAGAATTTCCTCCTTAACTGTCAATTGTCAACTGTCAACTGGCCGCCGCAGCGGCCGCCGCCTGAATCGCCGCGAGCGTCACGGTCACCGACGCGATCAGGCGGATCAAACGTTGCATTTTCTCCCGCTCGGTTTCGGGCAGCGCGCGCGCCTTCTCCAGCGCCAGCAAGCACGCCGCGTAAAACGCGCATTGGTTGCGGCCCACGGACATCATGGAAAAGCCCCTGTGCGCGCGCAGGCGGTGATAGGTCAGCGCCAGGTCGTCGGCCGCCACGCCCATGTCCGTGTAAAAATACGTCAGCGCGGCCAGCATGGTGGTCTCCATGCCCCGCTTAAATCGGCAGCGCAGCTCGCGCAGCCTGCCGAACAGCTCGGCCGTGTTTGCGCAGCGCTCGGCCAGATTCTCAGGCTCTAACGCCAAAATATGCGCCAGCGTCTGCGTCGCGTTGCTCACGCGGAATTTCTCGCGCAGCAGCCGGAACGCGTCCTCGCACCTTTCCAACGTCTCGCCCTCGTCGCCGGTCTCCATGGCCAGCAGCAAGGCAAAGCAGGCGTCCTCGCCGGAGGTCAAAAACGGGTGCCGCTCCCGCATACCCAGATACAGGCGGCGCGCCTTGGCGGCCAGGCTCTCCCACGCCAAGCGCGACGCGCCCGTCACAAGCAGCCAGGCCGTCATGGGCTGGTAGTCCGTGGCCCGAAAGCCCGCGCTGCGGATCTCAAAATACGCGCGGTTTAAGGCGGACAGGAACCCGTCCGTGTCCTTCTCCAGCGCGGCCAAGGTGGCCATGCCCGGCATGGCGATGCCCCGCATCGCGGAAAACGCGTGGAACGCGGCCTTATACCGCCGCTTGCCCTCTATCAATCGCTCCTCGGGCATATCCTGATCCGCCGCCGCGATCTGCAACGCGCACAGGCAATGCATCATGGGCGAGGACAGGCGAAACACCTGCCGCGCGGTCCCGCGGTTGATAATGAAATCCTCACATTTTGCCTGCAATGTCTCCCACATAGTCTTTCCCCATTTCTCATTTTATGCCTTATCCTTATTATGTCATGTTTTGTTGCAAGTTACAAGCCGCAGGTTACGACCGCTGCGGCGGGGACTTTCAAACCGCGAAAGACGCGAAAAAACGCGAAAACTTTTTCTTGCGTCATTGCGGGCCCGGGGTCCCCACCAAGTCCGCAGACTTGGCGGGGTGGACTGACCCGCAATCTCGCTCACGCGGGATTTTTTCTTTTGCCAGCATATATGCTGTAAAGGGTGGATGTCCAATCCACTACTATTACAGCAGAGCAGCCGGTTCATCCGCAGCAATTTGAAGCGGCAATGCCCGAAAGGGGTGATAGCGGTCAGTCTAAATTTTTGGCAAGACCCTTATCTTATCCCACAGAAAGGAGCGCAAGAATGGAGATTACTTACAGAACAACCCCAGAAGGCTATCAGATTCCCAACCTAACTGTGCCCGTCGAACCCGAATACGACATGGGGCGCTTCGGACAAATGCGGAAGCAGCACCTGAAAACCCATTGCAAAATCCTATACGCCAACCTGCTGACGAGCGGCGAGTTGTACAGGCACCTTTGCGAAATCGACCAGACCGCACAAGAGCAGTTTGAGCTTATCACCAAGCAGATGGCAAAAGCGGAGGGCGTTACAGAGCAGCTCAAAGCGGAGAACCAAATGCTGTGGGTTGGCCGCATGAATTCCATCCGCAACAGAGCGGAAGAAATCATTCGTGCAGAACTGATTTATATCTAATAGTTCATCACCTCCAAAAGCATCACTTCAAAAGCGGAAGGCAGTATACAGCTAATATGCCTTTCGCTTTTTCATTGTCTGTAGCGTATTTATGATACCACAATCATTCCGACAATTGAATCATAAAACTATCAATCTTGTATGAAATCGTGAAAAGCAATTGATTTTTCTCTCCGAATCCCGTATAATAAATAAAATGGAGCTAGTGTATCCATCTATAATTTTCGTTCCATTAAGAATCCAACGAGGAGGTAACGGTTTGAACACACGCTGCCTGTGGACATGTCAAATCCGAATACTGCTACTGGATATTTTGGATAATAAGAATTGTATCGTCAAACGAGGAAGGGGTGAGATTCGTGCCCGCACATATTGATAATATAATCAAGCAAATGGGCTATGCTGAATCTTTATGCCTGATATATGGGCGTGACGGTTTTGGTGGAGCGGCCCTTTCCGTCCATTATCAAAAGGTTTTGGGCGAGCTTGCTCCCTATGCCGCTTATATTGTTGACGATACGCCGTTCGTTCTGTTCTATGAGGAAACCACGGATGATGCGGAACAGAAGCGTATTAACAGGAAAATCTGGAACGCGCAAATCCCTATTACGATTGTTTGCGGGACTAGTAATGTTAAGATTTATAGCAGTTGCTCAATTGATAGGCAAAACTCCACTTTTGAAGAGGTGATAAGCCTTCTTTCCAATGAAATTAACGAAAACTCACCGTTTTCTTATTGGGAAATTACAAGTCATCGTTTTTGGATTGATTATACGGAGCAGTTTAGCGGTGAAAAACTTAATGACCACCTATTGTGTAATTTGTCAGATATAACAAAAAGGTTACGTGAGGATTATCATGTGAGCTTCGCAACTAAACTAATATTGCGTCTCATTTTTATTCGTTACCTCATAGATCGTGGGGTGGATTTGGACTATAAAGGATTCAATTCAGATGTTGGTATATCCCGAAATAACCTATTGAAGTTGTTGACCGATAAAGCAGAACTCTATATACTGTTTACACACTTGAAAGGCAAATTCAATGGTAACTTGTTTGAATTGGATAGTGAGGTCGACGCATCGTGCTTAACGATTGAGGTTCTTCAAGTGTTGTCTGACTTTTTTTCAGCCAACGTTGACACAAAGACAGGACAGCTCTCGCTTTTCGATTTGTATGATTTTAACATCATACCCGTTGAATTGATAAGTAACATCTATGAAATATTGTTAGGTAAGGAAAAGCGTGAAAAGGATAACGCTTTTTACACGCCGCAATATTTAGTTGATTATATTTTAGATGGCTCTGTTTCGCGATTTATCCGAGATAATGGGACTTGCAGAGTGCTTGATCCGTCCTGCGGTTCGGGCATCTTTTTAGTCGAAAGTTATCGCCGCATGGTGGAAAGAGAATTAGGTGGTACACCCTATGCTGAAGATGATAAGATGCTCCAAAACATATTATCAGAAAACATCTATGGCGTTGACTTGAATAAGGATGCTATTGATGTTGCAATTTTTTCGCTATACCTTGCCGTATTAGACTATAAGAATCCTAAGACTTTAAAGCAATTTAAGCTGCCCAATCTAAAAGGTGAAAATCTGTTTATTGCAGATTTCTTTGATGAGGACGCATTAAGTCCGCTAAAAGTAATTCCCTTTGACTTTATCGTCGGGAACCCACCATGGGGAAGTCAGAACGGACTTCATGTGGATTATTGCAAACGCAGGGGATATGCTCAGTTCCTGCAAAACAATGACACTTGTCGCAGCTTTGTTCTGCGATCAAAAGATTTTTGCACAATAAATACTCAGTGCTGTTTTGTGTTGCATTCAAAAATGCTCTATATGCAGAAAAATCCGTCTAAAAGGTTTAGAGCGTTTCTGTTAGCAAATGCGAAAATAGCTCGTGTTATTGAGTTGTCTTCTGTCAGAAAACTTGTATTCAAAAACGCAGATGCACCTGCGGTTATTTTGACATACTCATTTCCCGACAATGCGTCTTTGGAAAATCGGTTTGAATATATCTCAATGAAACCAAATTTGTTCTTTAAGCTTTTTAATCTTCTTGTGATAGAAAAAACGGACATTAAGTATGTGCAACAGAAGTTGTTGGCGGAAAACGATTGGGCGTGGAAAACGCTTGTATATGGATTGTCGGGAGATATTGATACTATCTCCTATTTGCAAAAATCGTTTTCAACAGTAGCACGAACCATTGAAGAACAGCTTCCTAAGCTTATAGTAGGAACAGGCGTTCAATATAATGATGGGGATCGAAAGGATGCCTCGCATCTAATAGGCAAGGATTTTTTGCCCTCAGAATCTCTCGACCATTTTACCATTAACCTAGCAAAATTAAATAAATTTGAAAAGCCCTGCATTCATAGAACGAGAAATGAAAGTTTGTTCCACGCTCCGTATTGTCTTCTTCTAACAGGCATTGATATGAAAGATTACACAATGCGTTCCGCTTTTTCTGACGTTGATTTCATCTTTAGAGAAGTAATATTCGCTGTGAAAGGATGTGACAGACAAAAACCCTTTTTGCTTAATTTAACAGGACTTTTCAACTCATCATTATTTGCCTATTTGAATTTAATGTTGGGTTCTTTTGCAGGAATTGAACGAGAAAAGCGGCTTGTTAAAGAGGTTCTTGAATTCCCATTTGTATACAGCGATTCCATCGCAAAGCAAGTGGAAGCGATTCAAGAGATGTCAATACATGAGGATTTTACGGTTGCTCAGGACATATCAGGAGAGGTTGAGAAACTTAATAAAATGATACTTGAAGCGTTTAATCTCTCTGATAATTCATTTGTTGACTATGCCTTAAAAATACAAATCCCACAACTCACAAATCTTGTGGATTGCGAGGGTTTTCACGCTGTCAACTCTCAGCAACTAAGGAACTATGCCAAGCCATTCTTTGAGACACTATCTGCTGTGTATGGGGTGTCTGGTAAGTTTGTAACGGCAAATATATATCCGACGATTACTAAATATTATAGTGCCATTGAGGTTGATTTACACGATAGTAAGCCGTCTGTTGAAATTCAAGTAATTGATGATTCCACTTTAGTGCCTGCAGCCTTAACACGGCTTTCGGCACATAGGATTAACGATATGTTCTTTGAAGTAAGGGATGTTATATATTTTGATGAGGACTCATTCTATATCATAAAACCTAATTATTATAAGAACTGGCATCCTGCCATTGCACAACTGGATTTAGCGGACGTTATTAATCAAATTCTCTCCAGAAACAGAGGGAACAACTAATGGGTGGCTTTAAGAAAGAATCTAACAATACTGTTTTTGAGCAAAATTTCTTCAGTTCGATAGTTTTACATATATCTCAATGCTGTTTAAAAATGCGAGATGATTGTAGAACAGCCGGCGAGAGCCTATACAATCATGAAGACAAAATAAGCCGCCGCCTTGTAGAGCGATATCTTAATCGGGATATTATGGGACTAAGGTTTATTTTGCAAAATCCAGAACATTATAATACTGATACAGACACACACAAAGGCAGAACAGATATTAAGGTGGTGTCGCTAGAATGGTTGTTTATGAATTCTGATGCCTATTACATTATTGAATGCAAACGGCTTGATGGCAAACCTCGTTTGAACAAGGAATATGTTTGCGAAGGAATCTCGCGCTTTGTAATAATGCCTTCACCCAAATACTCTTCCTATTACGGTAGAAATATTATGTTGGGGTATATTGTTGTACAATCCGTGAATATCGATGAGAATACGAAAAACATAGACAATCTCCAACGCAACTTACTCGCCGATGTAACAATTGGCAAGATGCAACTCGTGGATGATGATAGAAAAGGGTTCAGTCGTTACCAGTGCTCTTACCAATCGAACGATAACCACAATATTGAATTAACTCACCTGTTTTGCGACTTCTCGGATGTCGTATGCGCCGATAAATAATCAAACAAACAACCCGGAGGGCTATCAGCTTCCCAACCTAATATTGGCAGTCGAACCTGGCTGTAATCCACTTGGGTTGCTTTGGAATATGCGGAATAGCATAACCACACCGACATTCAAACCCAAAACCAAGTATTCTTTGAACAGTCTTTTTCTACTGTCCGAGAAGAAATCCGCTGAGAGCATTATACCCGAAACGTAACGCTTTCGGCTCTTGAAAAGCCTTATAAATGGCGGGGTTGTAGACCCGATTTGTAACCGTCAATTATAAAAGCACCTCGGCAGCGGGTTGAAAAAGTAGTACGATAGCTCCAACAGGGTTGAAAAAGTGAGGATTACTTTTTCAACCGGAAGGGAGCTATAAGTATGGACAC